>JAGUZM010000440.1 GCA_020060805.1 Deltaproteobacteria bacterium
GAAAAAACGAAAAAACAGGGTTCTTGCACAACAGGCAACGGACGGCTGACAACGGACACGCTCTCCCTAATCTTCGATGATTTGATCTTTATGTGCTTCCTTAGACCAGCACGGCAGGGGGCCGCTCGTGCCTGTTTCCGGGTTGAGCCGGTGCCTGTAGGACGCCTTCACGCCCTGATCTTTCATCATCCAGTCCCAGCCCTTGACGAAATAGACGCAAGTATCGTTGAAACAGACCCATTGGAACACGGTGCCCCAAGTGGACTCAGGCGGGGTTCTCCATTTCTTCATCTGCGCGCCGCAGTGCGGGCACTCAGGTTTTTCTTTTTCTTCCATAATCCGCTCCTCTTTTTCTTATTTTTAACAAACAACCTATATCTTTTCCTGAGGAACTCAATGAAAAAAAAGGATCAGATCTCGGGGCATGAGATCCGATCCCTCAACAAATCGTCCAGGCTTTTCGCTTTCCCTACCCCAGTTGCTCCGTTGTCTTTGCGTAGGCTTCCTTGACCTTCATCAGGTACAGCACCACCGGCCGGAATGCCAGATGCGCCCACTTGGCAAAAGGCACCTCCAGGACGAGCATCGGGACAGCGACCATCAGGTGAACCACATACAGCACGTAGGTGGGCATCGGCCAGTCAAGAAGCCGCGTGAAGTGGATCAGGATTCCCGTCAGGGTCGTGAGTTCCAGGAGGATCAAGAACATCCAGTCCGTGCCGTGGGAATTCTTGTACGGCGCCTTGCTCTTCTTGATCCTGCCGATGATGGCGTACGTCGTGCCGTAGAGGAGCGCTGCCGTGGCGTAATACCCGAGAAGCCGCCAGGGATGCCATATGGGATAGTCGCCGACAATATCCCGCTGGAACATGAGCCACTCCCATGAAAGGCCGATCACGTGGATACCCCCTGCCAGGAAGACCGCCACCAGGAGAAAAGCGGTGCTGTACCCTGTCATGATGAGGAGGTGGACCACCCACTGCATCCGGTCCGTGCATTCCCCGAACTTCCGCTGGGTGATGAAGTTGACGATCAGTTCCTTGGCCTGCCTGGCGTAGATTTCAAGGGGCACCTTGAAAGCGAGATCCCCCATGACGAATCTGAAGCACCGGTAGGTGTTGCTCAGCAGGAAAAAGGTGAGAATGAAAGCCATGATCAGGTCCGCGATCTCGATGGCAGGCGCGGGCCAGACGCTGTTCAGAAAAGCGTGCTCCATGTTCGGGTTGCTCGCCCTGAAAAGCACCAGGGCAAGGCCCACGAGGATTGCCACCACCGTCACGGCGATGATTTCAAAGCTCTCGGAGGTGTAAAACCTCCGGGAAAACCCGGTCCAGTCATACTTGGAAGTGAGCCACCGGCGCATGACCATCATTGCCTCCCCCGGCTCCGCTCCCCTGGGACACTTGGTCGAGCAGTCCCCGCAGTAGTAGCACAGCCATGGCTCCGGGCTGTTCAAAACCCTGTCCGTGAGACCCATCTGAACATACTTCATGAACCTCCGGGGAAAAGGGTTTTCGGGAGTCGAGAGAGGGCAAACAGCGGTGCAATTCCCGCAGTGGAAACACTTCTTGGCGTCTTTCAGGCCGAAATGCTCCAGGTCCTTCATCAAATTCGGGTCAACCTTGACACTCATCCTTTCTCCTCCTGCAAGTCCCAACATTGAATACGATGACCGTTCCCTCTCACGATCCCTGCTTTCGCGGCCGATTCAGAGAGGGAATGGATGGCACAAAGCGGCGTCCGCCTCTTCTCAGAAAACGACCTGCTACCATCCCTTGAAGGGGTTCGGCCCGATCTCCTGGAGCTTTGCCGCAAATTCATCCAGGAGCGCGGGAAGCTTATGGTAGTCGACGATGGAGACCGTCTCGAACCGCACCCTATCCGACTCCAGGGCAAGGCGGTTCAGGGTTTCCGAGACCTTGCTCAACCGGATGTTGGACAGCTCACTCCCCTTGATGAAATGGCACTGGTAGTCGTCCCCATGCTGGCATCCGAGAAGCAGGATGCCGTCGATCCCCTTGGACAGGGCATCGGCGATCCAAACCAGGTTCATGGACCCGAGGCAGCGCAGGGGAACCACCCTCATCCAGGGGTTGTAATTCATCCGGTGAAGCCCTGCCATGTCCAGGGCCGGGTATGCATCGTTTTCGCAGGCGAGCACGATGATACGGGGTTTCTCGTCTTCTTCTGCGGGAACCTCTATTGCCTTGATCATGCCGCCGATCATGGACACGGAGTAGTTCTTGAACGAAATAATCCGTTCAGGGCAGGCCCCCATGCAGACCCCGCACCTCCGGCATCGGGTCGGCTGCGGGAGGGGGTTGGCCTTCTCGTCTTCGTTGATCGCGCCGAAGGGGCACTCCACCGTGCAGCGTTTGCACTGGGTGCAGCGCTGCATCGCAAACTCGGGGAAGCTCATGTCTCCGGACCGGGGATGCACCGCCGCCCCCCGCGCCGTGAGTTCGACGCACTGGATCGCTTTCATCACCGCACCCGCCCCGTCTTCCAGGGTGGAGGCAATGTTCATCGGCCGGTGGACGCATCCGGCCGCGTAGATGCCGGTTCGTCTCGTTTCGTAGGGGAAGCAGATGAAGTGCGAGTCGGGGAACTCATGCTGCAAGGCGGGAATCTCCGGACCCTGGCGATACCCCAGGTTCAGGATATTCGAACGCCGGATCAGGTCCGGCGGCACCAGGAGCTCATCTTCTTTCTTCTCCTCTTCCTTCTTGGCTTCTTTGCTGATGTCCGTGCCGAAGGCCGTCACGGGGACCATGCCGGTCGCCAGGACCACCAGGTCCAGGTTATCCAGGACCACCTTCTCTCCAAGAATTTCATCATCGGCTTCTACAGCCAGCCCGCTGCCGTCGGCCTTCACCTCCGGTGACTGGCAACGGATGAAGAGCACCCCCTCCTCCTGGGCTTTGCGGTAGAGGTCCTCGGACTGGCCGGGCGTGCGCATCTCCTTGTACACGACGAACACGTCCGCATTCTTGTTCGCTCCCTTGATCTGCAAGGCTTGTTTGAGGGAGGCGGAGCAGCAGACCGTCGAACAATAGGGAAGGTATTTGGGGTCCCTGCTCCCGGCGCACTGGAGAAAGGCGGCTTTCGTCACCGCCTTGCCGTCGCTCGGCCTCGTGATGGCTGCCTGCCCGTATTTATCCTCGAACATGGCATTGGTGATGACGTTCGGGGATTTACCGAACCCGAGCTTCTGGTCCAGCTTGGTCGGGTTATAGGGCTCCCAACCTGCTGCCATGACGACCGCCCCGATCCTGTGTTTTGCCATTGAACCGTTCTGCTTGATGGTCACCTCGAAGACGCCCGGGCCTCCGGCTGTCTCCTCAACGCTCGCTCCGGTGTATACTTTGATCTTCGGGTTGGACGACACCACCTTGATCAGGTCGGTGATCACGGTGTTTTCTTTGATTCCCTTGTACGGGCTGGTGGCGATGTTCTTCACCTTTTTCTGGAACCCGCCCAGTTCGGCCTGCTTCTCCACCAAAACGACACCGTAGCCGGCCTTGGCAGCCTCCACGGCTGAGGTCATTCCGGCCAGGCCGCCGCCCACCACCAGGATGTCTTTGGACAATTCCTGCTCCGGTTTGTACGGAACCGGCAACTCCATCGCCCCCACTTTCGCCAGGGCCATCCGAAGGTAGTCTGCGGCCAGCATCTGGGTATCTTCCTCACCCGGTTTCTGGGACCAGGCCACCTGTTCTCTCAGGTTGACGCGATCCACGATGCAGTTCTCAAAGTTGAAGACGTCATACATGACCCTGGGGGAGCAGGCTCCGATGACGA
>JAGUZM010000563.1 GCA_020060805.1 Deltaproteobacteria bacterium
CCTTACCTCCTCCCTGGTAGGAAAGCCGTGAATGGTGCCTGCCAACGGATCAGAAGCATCGAGAACCAATCGTTCAATTCAGTGGTTGAAGTTTTCCATGAGAGTGACATGGCACCGCCCTCCCATAGGCTCCCAGCGGAAGGAGCGCCATCGCAAGTCACTGATTATATATGCAAGGGGCCTTTGCCCCGGCCAGTGCAGCGCCAGCGGCTAAATTCCCTCTATGTTTTCTTCAGAGACCTTGTCCTCTTTTTCCTTGAGGATACCGCGAGCCTCGTCAACCGCTACTTTTTGAAACTTCATGGGATCGCCAATCCTGAGCTGTGCCATGCGGTCCATATCCGCTGCAATCAGGCAGGCGATCTTGACATAGCCACCCATGGAGACACCGTCCACAGCCAAACAAATCGGCTCCACGCCCCCGGGTATTTGAATAGCCCCTATCGCATTTCCATCGTCAACGATGTTGGATGGATCTGATCCTGCGTCTTTGGCCTTCTCAATGTCTTTGAACAGGAACTTTGGGCCCTCGAAACGGTAACCCACCCTATTCGCCTTAGCCTGCACCCTGTAGGGTGAGCTCAGGAAGGTTCCAACACTTTCATCGGTGACATAGTCATCCTGTGGTCCCATGACCACACGTAATACTTTGGCATCCTCCAGCGCAGGGAGAATGGCTTTTTTGACGCGCCTTCCTCGCACAGAGGAGAGGGGCTCTCTGGCAGGTCCGGCGTGAATAAGATCCTCCCTTCTGAGAGCTCTGCCGCGTAATCCCCCGAGCGCGCCCATGGTGTATGTCGCTTTAGACCCGAGAACGAGGGGTACATCAATACCTCCTGCGACACAGAGGTATCCTCTCCAGCCCTTTTCTGCCTTTCCGATGGATATGACATCGCCTTTCTTGACAGCGATACTCTGCCAATGAGGGATAGGGGTGCTGTTTAGCTTCGCGTCGAACTGTCCTCCCGTGAAGGCAATGACTGTACTCTCAAGAACTTTTATCGTAGGCCCCAAGGCGGTCACTTCAATGCCCGCCTCCCCCACAGGGTTCTTCACGAGCAGATTTCCCATTTGCAGAGCGAAACGATCCATCGCCCCGGAAGGAGGAATGCCGTTCGCCAGGAAACCTTTTCTTCCGAGATCTTGTACGGTGGTAAATATTCCTGGTTGGAGAATCTCAAAAATTTCCTGTCCCACTGAACCCTCCTATAAAGAATAAGTGCCTTCTTTGATGTTGAATTTGTAGCTGCACTCCCAAACCTGTTGACGGATATAATCAAATTCTTCCATTTCTACCGGAACAAACTTGATCCTATCGCCGATCCTCAGAAGAACTGGGGACTTTTCGAACGCCTCAAGGCTCTGGAACCTATCATAGACAGGGACCGGGCATAGACCTATCATCTGGTAACCACCCGGACTGACGACAGGGTAAATGGCCGTGAGGCTTCCCCCCAAACCGATGGTACCCTGGGGTGTGTAAAGCCGCGGCGATTTATATTTGGGGACAGACAACAACTGAATGGGGTCAAGTTGCATGAGTTGAGGAGAGCCGGGGGTAAATCCGACCATTCCTACCCAATGGATCGTTTCCGAATGGACCTTCACCACTTCATCCTCTGTAATGCCGTTCTGCTCCGCAACGAACCCAATATTGGGACCCCACTTGCCTTTGTATTTCACGGGCAACTCGATCAGCCTCGAGGGGACCTGAGTGACCACAGAGACCTGCCCTACCGCTCTTTGGATCTCCGATATGAGGTCGGCAGTACGGATCTTGAGCGAATCATAGTGCAGGAGCATTGATCTCCATCCTGGCAAGGTCTCTATGATGCCGTCAATTTGGGCCTGCTTGATCGCCTTATCTATTCCTATCACTTTGAAGTTCGCCCGAAGGCTCATTTCATCGCCGATCTCAATGGTCAGGAACTGGTCACCTGAATAAAGATAACGTATCGACTCGTAAATCATGGGTGATTCCCTTTCTCCCCGGAGAATTGAACATTGCTCTGACCTATGATCCAAACTGCTGCGAAAGAGATGAAATCTTCACACCGCTCTTCTGGAGCGCTTCTTTTACCGCTTTCACTATCTCGGGGCCCTTTGGGTTGTCCCCATGAAAGCAAATGCTTTTGCCTCTCACTTCAATATCTTTACCATCCGAGGCGGTCACTTTCCCTTCCACGACCATTTTAACGACCTTCTTTACAGTGGCGTTGATATCCACTTCTCCATGTGTCCTCTTAATGAAAGTCGTTCCATCCGGGGCGTAATCCAGGTCCGCGTAGAACTCACCGGCGACCCGGATTCCCATGGACTCAGCGAGCTGATAGGGCATGGTGTTGTAGAGGGCCAAAAAGATGGGTTCTGGTTTTATCGTCCGGATGGCTTCCAAAATACCCTTGGCGAGTTTCTCGTCAGTCCAAGCCATATTGTATAACTGCCCGTGAGGTTTGACATGCTGCAAAGGGACATCATAAGCTTCACAAAAACCCTTGAGAGCGCCGACCTGGTACAGGATATAGTCCTTCGCCTCTTCAGGGGTAACCTCAAGCTTCCGCCGTCCGAACCCAATCGGGTCAGGAAAGCCCGGGTGCGCCCCCACGGCCACCCCATTCTGCTTCGCTAAAGCGACCGTCTTCCGCATCACGTGCGGATCACCTCCGTGAAAACCACAGCCAATGCTGATGGAGGTCACCTGGGTCATCATCGCCTCATCGTTCCCCAACTTATAAATGCCGAAGCTTTCCCCGCCGTCACAATTCAAGTCGACTTCCTTAGCCATGTTACCCTCCCCTCGCGAAGTACAGTTCTTGGGTTTCCCTACTTGCGAATAATCTCATCGGTTATGATGGCAAACATCAAAATCGCTCCCATGACAATCATTTGAGTGTATGAGCCAATATTTGCCAGATTCATCACGTTGCCAACAAGGGTGATGAAAAAAGCGCCTAACACTACACCAGGAATGTTGCCTTCGCCACCACCCACCTTGGTTCCTCCCATGACCGCAGCGGCCATGGCTTGCAGCATGAGGCCGGTTCCCAGGACCGGCTCACCAGCGCCCACTCGGGCGGTCAACAAAATCCCTGTGAAGCCCGCAAAGAGGCCGCAAAGAACATACGCGAGGATTGTGTACTTCTTGGTGTTGATGCCTGACAGTATAGCAGCGCTTTCATTGCCACCTATGGCCCAGAAGTATCTCCCTAAGTGGGTCTGATTCAGCAATAGGTACATCACAACCGACACGATGACCATGATGATGAAAACAGTAGGCACGCCTCCGACGGTGCCACTTCCGAAAACGCTGACCATGAAGTTGGGGATCCCCCATACGGGCGTGCCTCCGGAAAAATACAAAGCGAGCCCCGCGGCGATCCCCATGGTTGCGAGGGTGACGATGAAGGGGGCTACGCGGAAAAATGCGACTGCCGCGCCATTGGCGAGTCCCATGAGGCCAGCAACGAGGACCCCGGCGGTCGCACCGACGATGGTCAGAGTTGCCTCGCTCCCAGAGAGGCTGCTGGCTGTGATCAAAGCTGTGACGACGCTGGTGAGAGCCACCAGGGACCCGATGGATAGGTCGAACCCTCCAACGATGAAGACAAGCATCTCACCGATCGTGATGATCGCCAGGTAGGAGGTCTGGCGAAGCACGTTCATGACGTTTATCAGGGTGAAGAAGTTGCTTACAAAAAAACCGGCGATAAGGAGAATGATGACCAAGAGAGGTAGAAATCCAGCCCTGCGAATGAGGTCGCTCAACCTCCACAAGCCTGATGGGCGTCGAACCGAAGGTTCCACCTCTCCCGCTGACCCGGCTTCCACAGTATTGGACATGCTCATTCTAATGTTTGACCTCCAGCCCGAGAATGAAATGGACCAATTTTTCTCGCGTGGCCTCCTCATGCTCTAACGTGGCCACGATGCGTTTATCATACATGATGACAACACGATGGCATAAATCCAGGAGTTCGGAAAGCTCCGAAGTGACGAAAATGACTCCCTCCGAATCCTTTGCCATTTCTGTAACGATACGGTAAAAATCTATTTTTGAAGCGATATCGACGCCTCGAGTGATTTCATCGAAAATGAAGATTTTCGCTTCCTTGAGCAGGCCACGGCCAATGATGACTTTCTGCTGGTTTCCCCCGCTCAGGAATCGAACGCGCCGATTCATATCATTTGGCCTGACGCTCAGTTTGCCGATGATAGCGCCCACGGCCTCTTTTTCCTTACTCTTCTGGAGCAGTCCATGGACTGAGAACTTGTCTTTTAGCGAGGGCAGGGTTTTGTTCTCCTTTACGTCCCGGCATAAGACCAGCCCCTCGAGTTTTTCAGCAGGAAAGTAGATGATATGGTTCTGCAGCGCCGTCGAGGGACTGATGCCACGAGTGATATTCTCACCATGAATCTTAATTTCTCCGCTCAGAATATTCTCGAGTCCGAAAAGTGCTCTTCCCAGGAGGGTCTTACCCGAATCGGGCAATCCGCCGACGCCCACGATTTCGCCCCTTCTGACGTGAAGGCTGATGTCCTTTAAGCCACTCTCAGTCGAGAGACGATGGACCTCCAAAGAGGTGGTTCCCAAATTCGCATTGAGGACGTGATTAACCTTCTTGCGTTCCCGGTGCTTAACCATCCCTTTCAAAAGGTTCTCCTGGGTGATTTCTGCGTTATTATCGATATGCCCGACGACCTTGCCGTCTCGCAAGATGCTGACCCGGTCGCCTATGGCTTTGAGTTCTTCGACAACGTGGGAAATATAGATGATTCCAATGCCCTTTGCTTTCAATGTCCGAATGTGATCGAAGAGGACTTCGGTTTCCCTCTCTGTGAAGCTGGATGTTGGCTCGTCAAGGATGAGAACTTTAAGTGGCTGAAGCAGGGCTCTAGCGATCGCCACAACCTGTTGTTTTTCCATGCTCAGGTTGCGGATTTTTTGGTGTAGATCTATATCCAGGCCGATATTCAGATTCTTGAAGTAGGCTTTTGCCTCCCTGAGCATTGCTTTCTTATCCAGAAATATCCAGTTTTTACTATCTCTTCCGAGGTACAGATTCTCGATGACTGACATTTGTGGAACGAGGCTAAAGTCCTGATGAACGGCAACAATGCCCAAGTCCCTGGAGTGGGCCGGATTCGCTATCGAAACAGGTTCATCTTCAATGATGATCTTTCCGCTGTCAGGCAAAAACCCCCCACAAAGGATTTTGGTAAATGTTGTTTTTCCCGCACCGTTTTCACCAAATAGAACGTGGACTTCACCGGGACGAAGATCAAAATCAACCCTATCAAGGACGACATTACCCTCAAAGGACTTGGTAAGCTCTCGCACCTTGAGGAGCAGGGACTTTTCGCCTGCCTCTGGAAAGGCTTCACCAGCCATTGGGGAAATCGACCCGGCCGGAGTATAACCCTTCGACGGGTATTGATGTTGCTTGGTTTCCATCCCTCATCTCATGGGGCCTTAAGAGAGGGAAGCGCAACGGTCAGTCGGGCTTCCCTCTCCTGTTAGAGAAGGGATCAATCAGTTAGTACTCCCCGCATTATTCCATCGAAGTCTGGCTCTTGCGAGCTTAGGAGAGTACGATCCCCAACAAAAACGCTTTCAAACCCGCACCAGGAACAAAACCGTTATGGCTTATAATAGAACTCCGGTCTATACCCTGCTGGAGCTAAAGAGACATGGAATGGGTACTTCTGGAAATTGGATTTTTCCAGAATCTGAAATTTAGGAACGATCGTGTGTGGGATGTCCTCTTTCTTGATCCTTTTTTCAAGATAGGCCACCGCCAGATTCATCGCTATCCGGTACTGATCGGCTCCGTTGCAGTTAGCCGCAGCGGCGATCAAACCATTGTTGACCCCCTCCACGGTGTCCGGCGTAATGTCATAACCAACAATTTTAACCTTGTCGGCCAAGCCCGCTTCCTTCATCGGCAGAGCAGCGGACCAGGAGCATACACTGCACCCAAACAGGTAATCGATTTTTTTCCCGAAAGTGGTGAAGAGATCCTCCGCCAGCTTAAACTGAACGTCTTTTCCGCTGTCGCCGTATTTCGTGGACATGATGTTGAAAGGAATAGGTGACGTCTTAGACGCGGCTTGGGTTCCTTCCACTTCTCCTATAACCCACCCTGCCCCAGCAGGCCCGGGGAGAACAACCGCGTTCAGTTCTTTCATCCCTCTTTTCTGGGCATCAGCAATAGCCCACTTCGCAGCCGCATTCCCCAACTGCCAGAAAGACACGTCAACTTTGCACAGCAGGTCATCGCTGCGCTGATCATTGATGACGTTGATTACCGGGACGCCGGCAGCCTTAGCCTTCGCAACCGACTCATCATTTCCCTCGAAGCTGATGGGCGCCAACAGGATCATGTCCACCTTTTTTGCGATCAAATCGTCCATTTGCGCAAGCTGCCCGACGAGATCATTATAGCCTGTTGCTGCAAGAAGCGTTGTTTCCACGCCGAGCCTTTTGGCCTGCTCAAAAACGGCATAGCAACACCCCAGCCAGAATGGGTCTTTCAGGTGAGGAAACAGGACTCCTATCTTCCAGGGTTTCGTCGCCTTTTCGGTCCTCTTGAAGCTTGTATCAACCACCTTTCCCGAATCCAATTCTTCCTGGCAGCTTGAGTTTGGCTTCACGGGAGGATATACCATGTAGGCAGGGATTGGTTCAAAATCGCCGTTTTTTGGCGGCTTAATAAGTTTCTGCCATGGTTCTGCTGCTTGCGCTCCGGATACCAAGAATACAAAACTAAGAAAAATGAATCCAATGAAGACAAAACCTCGTTTCATAAACAAAACCTCCTCCGTCATTTAACCTGCAAACTTGTATGAAAGAACGGAACATAAAACGCTATGACCACCGCAATAAACCATGACGCCTCAATCAGAATTATCCTAATTTCCCAGGCCAATACATCAACCCACCTCCTCTCCAGCCCGAATTCCGAAGGGATATCATTTCTGATCAACCCGAGGTAAGGGAACGGTAATAGAACCACCTGTATTCATGACCAGGCTGCTGACACAACAGGAGAAGCGTGCTGTCGAAGCTTCGGTTTGAATCAAGAAGCCCCGTAGTCCAAGGCGGCACCGTTTTCGGCCGACTTGGCCATTTTGGAATATATCGCAAGGTAGCCCTTCCGGACTTTCTTTTCCGGCGGGGACCATGCGCTGATCCTTTTTGAAAGTTCCTCTGAAGAAATAAGAACGTTGAGTTGTTGTCCCGGGATGTCGATTTCAACGATATCTCCGTCCCTAATGACGGCGAGAGGCCCCCCGTCAGCAGCTTCCGGAGCGACGTGCGCGACAGCACAACCTTTGTTCGTTCCGGAAAAGCGGCCGTCCGTGATGAACGCGATCTTGTCCTGCATCCCCTTAGCCGCCAGAATCCAGAGGAATCTTTGCAGCAAGCGCATCCCTGGATCGCCCTTTGGCCCCACGTACCTTACGATCACCACTTCACCCGGAACGATCCGGTTGGAAATCAACGCCTCGCACGCGGCCTCTTCAGTGGTAAAAATCCTTGCCGGTCCCTTGTGCTGAAACATCCTAGAAGGAACTGCGGATTTCTTTATCAGCGCGCCATTGGGAGCCAGCGTGCCTCGCAAAAAGACGAGCCCTCCCTCTCTAGCCAAAGGTTCCTCAAGGGGATAAATGATGTTGCGATCGCCGTAGGGCACGTTGGCTAAGTTTTCAGCCATGGTTTTCC
>JAGUZM010000247.1 GCA_020060805.1 Deltaproteobacteria bacterium
AGAGAAACGCGGCATTTTCGGTGCCCGTCATGATGGTACTTCCCCTCTTCAGGAAAGAACTCGACGGTTCCTGAAAAGCCCTTTTGGTCCACCATCGCCCTGAGGATCAGGTCATAGTCGAGGCCGACGTCGAAGAGATTCGCCTCTCTCCCGAGCTTTGATGCTGAGTGGGCATCGGAGTTGGAAAGGAGAACATAGTCATCGAGAGAGGAGAGGAGCCGGTTCATGGGAGGGTCGGAGGAGAGGCCTGTCTCGAGGGCATGGATGTGAGGGGTGAGATCACCGAAGCACTCCTCGATCGTGTCAAAACCTGATTTTGAACCAAACAGGGAAAACCAGGGAGTCCAGATATGGGCGGGAACAAAAAGGCCCTGTCGCTCACCTCCAGCACGATTTCAAGAAGATCCCTGGAGTCCAGCCCGAGGATGGGCCTCCCGTCGGAGACGATATTGCCGATGCGATCGAGACGCTGATTCAACCGCTTCACTGTCTCAAAATCGGGGAGCAGGACGAGGTTGTGGATTTTTCGGGTTTTGTCACCCCGCTTGTAGATGCAGCTGATTTCACCTGAGAGGAGAAATCTCAGGGGAGCTTTGCAGGAAGGAGGAACACGACGTTCGACCGATTTTTCCAAATCCGGCCTCAGTCGAAAAACGCCAGCCTCGGCCTCGACCAGTTTTTCTCTCAGTTCCTTCAGCCATCCGGGATGGGTGAAGTCGCCCGTGCCGATGAGGGCGATCCCCTTTTTCTGGGCCCAGAAGGAGAGGTCTTCGGGTATGAGATCCCGGGACGTCGCCCGGGAGAAGTGCGAATGAATATGGAAATCGGCGATGAAGCCCATCGTTGATCTTTCCATCATTTGACTTTGAATGCGATCCTTTGATAATCAATCACTGATTCACGCAATTTGCAATCTTTGATTAGACGTGCTGAAGGAGCTCAAAAAAAAGGAAAAGACAAGAGGTCACGCTGACGATGGCACATGTGCTCTTCTTCACAAGAAACCGTTGCACGAGTGTTGAATCCCTGGATGAGGGAAGGGTGAGGGCATCCTGCCGCCTTCAGGACACGCTCACGGATGCCCTCGTGTCGGTGACGGTCAGAATCCCGGAGCTGGAGATCATCGGAATCACCGGGGAGGTGCGCCGGAGCGACGAGAAGGTGCCGGCGTCGTCCTTCGAGGTTCTTCAGAAAGCCGTGGGTGTCCGCATCGGGCCGGGAATGGTTAAAATCATCAAAGGTCTCATCGGCCACCAGGAAGGCCTGGATGAACTCGTGGCGATGATCGAAGAATGCTGCCAGGGAGTCATCCTTTCCTTCACCAAGGGCGAGCTGGCTAAGGCGCCCGTGGAAGAGAAGGACGCGAGGGAGTTCTACACCAAGCTCCTGAAAGACAACACGCGGCTGTATGACAGTTGTATCGCTTTCGCTCCCGACAGTCCGCTGGTTCAAGGGATGAATCCGGCGATAAAACGGGGAGAATAGGAAGTGGAGTTCGAAGTGTCTAAAGTTAAAAAGACGAAAAAACGTAATCACGAAAACACGAAAAGAAGAAAGCACGAAAGAAAGTGCCTAAAACCGAAAAAAGAAAACCACCCACAACCGACGACCGACAAGGGAATTGAATGCTGACATTCATGCGAAACAAGGTGGTCGGCATCGAGCGAAGGGGCGCGGATACGCTCTGGGTCTACGGCGTTCTGGATGACGACATATACGGCGTCGAGCTGGAGACTGCGCTCAGGCTGCCGGACATGGTGATTCTGTCCATCCAGGGGAAGTTCAAACGATGGACAACGCCGGAATGCCCCAAAGCCATCCCTGTCTTGCAGGCGGCCGTGGGTCTGTGCACCCTCGAGGAATCCTTTTCTCAAAGGGTTCAAAAGGACCTCGGCCGGAAAGGCTGCCGGCATTTTGCAACACTTCTCATCGAATGTTGCGACGCGGCGCAGAAAGCCGCCTCTTTGATCGCCGGGCAGGAGCCTTTGAAGAGAATCCTGACGACCTCCGCGCAAAAGGCACCTCAGGGAAGGGCCGAGACTGAACCGGCTGCGGCGACATCGGAATCCGGCAAGAAGGGCTTTGAGCCGCGGGGGGAGAAGAAAACCACGATCATTGACATGCATGTCCATACATACCCCGCATCGCCGTGCAGCGTCATGAGAGTGGATCAGGTCATCGAAGAAGCGAGGCGGATCGGACTTGACGGCGTATGCCTCACGGACCACAACCACGTATGGGATCGTTTCCAGGTTGAAGAACTGAGGGGCAAGAACGACGGATTTCTGATCTTGAGAGGGAATGAGATTACCACGGATCAGGGCGATGTGATTGTTTTCGGGTTGGATACCCCGGTCCCGGGTGTCATCCTCCTTGAGGAACTGCGGGAGATGGTGAGCCGGGCAAAGGGTTTCATGATTGCTGCCCATCCTTTTCGCGGGTTCCTCACTTTCGGCGTGGCCGAGTTGGGGCTGAGCGTCGAGAAGGGGATGGAGCGCCCCATTTTCCATCAGGTTGACGGGGTGGAGGTCCTGAACAGCAGGGTGACGGAAAAAGAGAACCGGATGGCCCTGGAGGTCGCGAAAAAACTGGGCCTTGCCGCAACCGGAGGGAGCGATGCCCACCAGGCTTCGGAAGTGGGGCTGTGCACAACCCGCTTCTCAGGACTCATCAGGGATGAAAAAGATCTGATCGAGGCTTTGAGGACAGGCAACCATTCACCTCAACTTTTCAGGAACAAATGAGGGAATTCTGTGAGATCCGACATGAATTGGGAAAGGATCGTCCGGCGGATGGAGCAACTCCTGAGGCTCAAGACATTTCCGGTGGCTTTCAAAATGCTCGAAAACAAGGATGAGCTGCAGTCCATCCCGTTCATGAGAAGGCCCAGGAAAAAGATGACCCTCTGCCAGCTCGTCAACCTGGTGAGGGCCTTTGACTGGACCGTGGGCGCGGAAGCGGGGGATTTTCTTTTTCCCACTTGTCCTTCGATCATCGGCCTCTCGGACGTCCCTGAGTTCCACAAGGACGGAACCTTCCGGAGCATCGTCTGGGTCAAGAAAAAGGAAGACGCGGTGAAGTATGAAGCGGCCATCCCGCGGCTGCCTCCGGGGAAATACCAGGCCGTCGCCCTCGCCCCGTTGGTTTACAACCCCTTCGATCCCGACATCGTTCTCATCTACGGGAACCCCGGCCAGATGATCCTCCTCATCAATGCCCTTCAGGTGGAAGACTACGAAGTCATGAACTTCCATTGCGTCGGAGAGTCGTCATGCTCTGATGCGATAGCGCGGTGTTACCTGACGGAGAAACCTTCTTTGACTATCCCCTGTTACGGCGAGAGGCGTTACGGCCACGCCCAGGACGATGAACTGGTCATGGCCATACCGCCGGGCAAGATGGAAAAAGCCCTGAGCGGGCTGGAGACCCTTTACCGGAGGGGCGTGCGCTACCCCATCAGTTTCGCGGGTGCGGAACTGGATCTCAGCCAGACCTTTCCCCCATCCTACAGCGAGGTGATCACCTTGGAGAAGATCAAAGGCATAGGGAATATATTGTTGCTCGCCGTGACCGGTGGGATCGCCACGGGCAAAAGCACGGTCTCGAAAATGCTGGAAGAGATGGGTGCGCCCGTCGTCGATTTCGATCTCCTGGCAAGGGAAGTCGTTGAGCCGGAGAAACCGGCGTGGAAGGAGATCGTCGAATTTTTCGGAAAACAGGTTCTTCAGGGAGACGGCCGGATTGATCGGAAGAAGCTGTCGGCCATCGTATTCAGCGACATGGAGAAGCGAAAGAAGCTGGAAGGGTTCACGCACCCCCGCATTTTCGAGGAATTCCATCGACGGGTAAGGGAGATCGCTGCAGAGGACCCCGATGCGATCATCCAGGCCGACATACCGCTCCTGGTTGAATTGAACATCCAGTACCGGTTTCATAAAGTCCTTCTCGCATACATACCGGAGGCTAACCAGCTAGAACGCCTGATGAAGAGGGATGGGATCAGCAGGGAGGCGGCGATGAGTATCCTCAAGGCACAGGTGCCGATCGAGGAGAAAAAGGGGTATGCCGATTACGTGATACATAACGAAGGGTCGCTGGAAGAGACGAGGAAGCAGGTGGAGGCGGTGTGGAAGGAGTTGAAGAAGATACAGAAAGAGAAGTGCCTAAAGTGAGCTAAAGTTCGAAGTGTCTAAAGTTGGAAAGACAAAGAGAGAATCACGAAAACACGAAAGAAAGTGCCCAAAATCAAGAAAGAAAACCACCTGCGACCCGCAACCCACCACCTACCACCCACCACCCACACCCTGCAACCCACGACTCACAACAAACGTGCTATGGGTCACAACCACCCATGGCAGCGAGCTTGGACGAGAGGGGAACTCAACATGAACGATGGCTTAAGGCCAGTGGACCGTGTCGAGGTGGTGACCCTCATCGACAACTACGCGTACCTCTTGCTCGATAGCACGAAAATCGTAAGCCGGCCACCCAAGGCCAAAGGGAGCGGCCTTTGGCTGCTTGAGAAGCAAAAAGGCCGGCCCTTTCAGGCCGGCCTTTCTCGTCATAACGGAATCGTACGCGCTGCTTAACCCCAAATCTTGATCATGAGAGGGGCGAGAATCAGTGAAATAACGGACATCAGCTTGATCAGGATGTTCATCGTGGGCCCGGAGGTATCCTTGAACGGGTCTCCCACGGTGTCGCCGATGACCGCGGCCTTGTGGTTGTTCGAACCCTTGCCGCCAAGGTTGCCCTGCTCGATGTACTTCTTCGCATTGTCCCAGGCACCGCCGGCGTTGGCCATAAAGAGGGCGAGAAGAACGCCGACGATGTTGGCGCCCACGAGGAACCCGCCCAGGGCCTCCTTGCCGATGATAAACCCGACCGCAACCGGAGAGAGCACGCCGAAAAGCCCGGGCAGAATCATGTACCGCAGGGCGGAGCGGGTGGCGATGTCCACGCAGGTCGCAGGGTCAGGATCCGCTTTCCCTTCCATCAGGCCGGTGATCTCCCGGAACTGGCGACGAATCTCTTCGACGATGCTGAAAGCGGCCTTGCCTACGGCGGTCATGGTCATGGAAGCGATCAGGAAGGGCACGATGCCGCCGAGGAAGACGCCGATGATCGTGTAAGCATCGGTGATGTCGATGCGCTCTACCTTCGCGCTCTGACTGTAGGCCACAAACAGGGAGAGGGCGGTCAGAGCGGCCGAGCCGATGGCAAAGCCTTTGCCGATCGCCGCGGTGGTGTTGCCCAGAGCGTCGAGGGAGTTGGTGATTTTGCGGGTCTCGGGCCCGAGGTGGGACATTTCGGAGATTCCCCCCGCGTTGTCGGCCGTGGGCCCGTAGGCATCCACGGTCATGGTCACGCCCACGGTGGCGAGCATGCCCACCGCGGAAATGCCGATGCCGTACATCCCGGCTGCGTAATAGGCGATCCACATGGCCACGCAAATCCCGACGACGGGCAAGGCCGTGCTCAGCATGCCCACGGACATGCCGGAGATGATCACCGTGGCCGGGCCGGTCTTGGCAGACTCGGCGATGTCCCGGATGGGTTTAGCTGAAGTGTAGTATTCAGCGAGAAGGCCGATGATGATTCCCACCACGAGACCGCTCACCACGGCCCAGAAGACGCCCATGGGAAGTCCGAGGGATTCCCTGATGATATAAGTCAGGATGACGAGAATGGCTGCTGCGACGAACGTGGAGTAGCGGAGCGCGTTCTGGGGTCCCATCCCTTTGAGGACTTTGATGGAGAGGACGCCGATGAGGGATGAGATCAGCCCGCCGATGACCACGAGAACGGGAAAGCTCATGTAAAGGTATTTGATCCCCCACTCGCTTTTGCCCCCGAAGAGTTTGGCCATTTCAGGTGTGACGACCATGGTGGCGGCGATGGCGATGGTCGCGATCATGGCCCCCACGTAGGATTCGAAGATGTCCGCGCCCATGCCGGCGATGTCACCCACGTTGTCACCCACGTTATCCGCGATAACGCCGGGGTTGCGCGGGTCGTCCTCCGGAATCCCGGCCTCGACTTTGCCCACGAGGTCGGAGCCGACATCCGCGGCCTTGGTGTAAATGCCGCCGCCCATACGGGCGAAGAGAGCGATGGAGCTGGCGCCCATGGCAAAGCCGTTGATGTACTGAGCGGTCGTGGCATCACCCCCGTAAATCCAGAACCAGATCCCGACGCCCAGAAGTCCCAGGCTCGCCACGGAGAGGCCCATGACGGATCCGCTGAGGTAGGAGACGATCAGGGCTCTGTCCATGCCGCTCTGGTTTGCGGCCCAGGCGGTGCGGGAATTGCCCTTGGTGGAGGCCATCATCCCGAAGTAGCCGGCGAACATGGAAGAGAGCGCCCCGGTGAGAAAGCAGATGGCGGTCCAGAAGCTGATGCCGATGCTGAGGAGGATGAAAACGATGACCACGAAGATGGCGAGCGTTGTGTACTGCCGCCTCAGGAAGGCCAAAGCCCCGCTTCGGATGTAGCCCTCGATCTTTTTCATCAGATCCGAGCCGTTGTCCTGGCCCGCGACCCACTTGTAGATGATGAACGCGATGATCAGCCCGAAGATACCGAAGAACGGTGCCGTATACGTGAGACTCAACATGCTGTGTTACCTCCTTGGTAGGTGATTTTGAGGGGCTACCTTCAGTGCCCCAATGCCTTCACAACAAGTGCATCAAACCCGGATTTTGATTACCCATGCCGGGGCCCGGCGATCCCTGTCCTCGCGGCCTCCAGCAGCCTCTTCGATCACCCCCAACCCACAGAGGAGAGCAGCGGAAAACCGTTAAGGATTCATCGCA
This sequence comes from Deltaproteobacteria bacterium, assembly GCA_020060805.1. Lineage (GTDB taxonomy): Bacteria > Desulfobacterota > DSM-4660 > Desulfatiglandales > HGW-15 > JAHECH01. The sequence continues at coordinate 6,816 of JAGUZM010000247.1, forward strand.
GTATGAAAGAAAACGAGATCAGGCTTTGTCAAATTGCGAAGTATAGGGACGTTCCCGGCCCTATGTCAAG
>JAGUZM010000001.1 GCA_020060805.1 Deltaproteobacteria bacterium
CCAAGCGCTTCCTGCAAATCGGCTGCGTCTACAACTTCGCCTTGGTGTTCTTTGAAATAGGCAGCTATTTCTTCTTTCGCCTGGTCAAACGGAACATCCCTAATTTCTACGGAAATCGCTTCGTGAGATCCAAAATGTTGGGATATAAGCCCTTTCATTTCAGCAATCTGCTGCTTGAGTACAGCAATTTCTTGCTCAAGCCTCGCAGCGTGTGGTTCTTCAGCGTGATGTGGAAACCCTGTGGAAGACGGGGAAATGCCAAGGGTTATATCGCCGCTCGAAGGAAAGGCCACCCCTGAAACCCCTGACATCATCGTCATGGTGCCGGTAGAGCCTGACAAAGTATGCACGGGCATACTATCCGGATATTTGCGACGCCTTTCGTCGAGAGAAACGACCTGGGCTGTCATTACCCCTCCTTGACCTCTAAATCAAGTCCATTCAAGATAAACCAATACTGTTCTTTCGTCACTGCGAAAGCATTTTCAAACTCATATTTACTTGGCGAGAATTCGAATTCCAAGCTAAGGTAGAGACCTTTCTGAACGAAAAGCGACTCGACAGCCGTGATATAGATAGCTAGGTTATGATCGCTTACATTTAACGTATAATGGACTCCTACATTGTTAAGCTTGTCCTTGAAAGAAGTGGGACAGTAGGGATTGAGGATCTGTAAATACTGGTTCAGCTGTCCCGTCGTTGAAAAATGCGTTTGGATTGTGAATCTTTGAGTTGATAACGGTCTCGCCACGATCAAATCCCCAATTTTTTTTGCGATATCATTTACTTGTGCTTCGCTTTCAGCACGCCGTAGTAATATTTGTACCTCTTCGAGTCCAAAAGACACATCCAAGAAACAAGCGCCATAAATCTTCGAGAAATGAATGAAATCGTTCGAAGGTGTGAGGTTGTTGAACTTTACGTCATTCAGACGCAACCCGAAATCGTTGAGGATCTTTCGGATCATCAAGTGGCGCTCATCATCCACAAAGCGACCCAGCCCAAGCTGTGGTTCGCTGAAATTCGCGCGGAACTGTAAGTCTGTAGACACCGGGCTGACAACCAGTTTCATCGAAGCGGCCTTTCTGACGACAGATTAGGCAATTCTTTCAGTAAAATCGCCTGACTACCTATATAAAAACAGAACAGAAACGCAAAGGCAACAAAAATCCTCAACCAACTCTGAGTGAAGGATAGCCATTGCCGCGGTCGTGATCTTCCATACAGACCGCTAAGGCGCTATGGAAGCTCCCAGGCCTTTCACCCTGGATATGGATGTGAAGCTCCCACAACTTGATTCTCGGGAAACCTCCATGGCCCTCGGCACAAATGTGTACAACTTGGCCGGAGGTCAGATGCTGGCTCCGGTATGATGCACTGCCTCACACTTCCGTAAATCCACGCGGTATCGATCGGCTCTCCGGGCCTCCGGCGGTATTCGGCAAACTGCCGTGATGGTCACTTCATGTGGGTCAGACGCGCCTAGGTGTTCGACATTCCAGAGCTGCCACACCTCATGACTGCCGGGTTCAGCGCAACGTTCACATTCCTGAACCTGCGCCTCGGTCACCTGCGCGATGTAGGACGCACCGCGGTGCCCTTTAACCTCGACAAGCAGGACCTTTTGGTTTCTGGTGGCCCGCAGATCGAAACCCTTATTTCCCAATGGCATCGACTCCACGCTGTACGCCTGGTTCTCCAACTCACGCTTGGCAACCTTGCGTGCTTGAATCTCGATTGCATCTTTCTCCTGCTGGGTCAACCCGTCGGATGTGTCGCCACGCTGATCGTCACCCTTTGGGTCATCAGGCGGCAAACCTCGACGGTCATTATCCTCCTTACGGTCCGTCAGCTTCCGCAGGTTGGTCTGAATCACGTAGGCAGCCCTTGAGCCATCCTTCAATAGCATCGCTGCTTCAGGATCCGAAGGATGATGGGCTTCGGCCTTAACCACATGTTCCTGCTGAGTGGTCCTCGTGGTTTGGTCGCCTCCACCCGGCCCTTGGTTTTCACGAGGCGGTCCCGCTACGAAGGGCTGCTGTTTGCCTTCCTCGTTTTGGGTGGCGATCGGATCAGCACGCGGTGTAGAGACGCCCTCACCGGCGAGTGTCTCCACCTGCCCAGGCATCTGCGAGAACTCGCGCAGGCTTAGGTCGATCTGATCGCTGGGAATGTTCTCGGTCCTCAGCTTCGCCTTCCTCTCGGAGTCGTCACAACACCGAAGCAAGTTCTCGAGGAAGTCGGCAGACCTGAGATCGAGGGTCTGAGCCAGCGCGCGGGCGAGCATCATCACGTTCGCGGTCTCAGCGGCCAACAAAAGAACATCACCATCGTGGCAAAAGGGTCTGTTAAGCATTTTACTGGCCGGTCGTCCTGGCAGCTTAAGTGCGACTTGAAGATCAGGCAATTGGCGCACCCGTAAATGTGAAAGCCGCCTGCGTAGTTCATCCGGATTCTGCCTCGTTCTATAGCATCGCCAAGCGAAGATGAAGGGCTTGACACCGTCCAGGAGATTCTGAAAATCGGGACAATCGGTAGCACCGCCCGCGTCGAAGCACCTGGTCTCCTCCACGGAACGGTCAAGGGATTGTAGGCCGAAATATTGCTCGCCATATTTGTGCAACCGGCCCGGAATCTCGATTACCCACAGGTCTGACCGGAAGGCATCGGCCAGTTCGGCACTGTCTGCAAGCCATCGTTGTTCGGCTGCATCCCTGAACTCCCACACCTCCCCCATCCGGCACAACAGTGGGACGCCGGGCAGCGGCAATGATGCTTTCTGGTCCGCCAGAGAGTCTAAGGCTGCCTCGTACCAACGCTGCGCCACCTGGCGTTTGTTCTTGTCATCGGGGCCCACGGCTCCGATGATCTGGGGGACGCGCTCCGCCAGCAGCATCTGCCACTCTTCCGGCTTGATCTGTGACAGGTGCGTTCGCAGCCCGACGACCTGACGCAACCAGGTTTCCACTACAGGCCGGTCGTCTCCAAACTGGTCAAGGTCGATAGTTGGTAACAGATCGCCCACTGCTCGTCGGGTTTCATGGTCAGGCAGCCAGCACTTCTCAAGAGCAGTTTTATCAGCATGACTCCCTTCCTGAGGCTGGATAAGCGCGGTCTTGAGGTCGTTCCACCAGCGAGCATCGACTGATGTGACGTAAGTGCGGCTGCGCGGTGTATGCGAGACTCGCGATTTCCGGTGTGCTTCGTAGTAATTTGTCCAGTTTTGCGCTACAAGGCGCAGCAGAGTGGTTCGCTGTCTCGGCGTGAGGCAAGTTGCGTCAATCCTGTCCAATAGGAGGTTCGTGGCCTCCAGTACTTTGTCGTAATCCACGAGTGGCCACACACGTCGACGCTCCGACTCTGCGGCTTCGGGCCGCGAATCTTCGACAACTCGCGGATGGCCCATCACCCCCAGCCATTTGAGCAGTGCCCGATGAGATTCGCCGGCTTGTTCGTCGGCCTTGGCCCAAACGATTCCCTCGATCCCCTGGTACAGATCTGCGACCAGAGAGTCGCTCCATTCCTGCCGGAAGTAGGCTTGGCCAGCTTCTCGCCATATGCCGCGCGGACCACCCTCAATGTCGACATGGATGGGACACCGGCGAACCTGGTCAGGCGGATCAATGCGTACGTGCCACTCATGCCTTAACAGGAATGCGGCAAAGCGTGCAGGGTCAAGCGAGGGCTCCTTCCAATACTGTTCCACCGCCATACCGAACGCACGCAACGCGACCGCACTGTCCGGTTTCTTAATACCCAGCTCTTGCAGGAGCTTCCGGACCGGGTCTTCCTCATCCAGTGCGATCAAGCGGTCTCGGAACCAGTCATCCACAAACCTTATCGGAAGCCAGTGAGGAAGGTCGTCCGTCTGCTCCTGATCCCGCCAGGTGATTACCGTTGTGATCGCCCAATTCAGAAGGCTATGGTTGAGCGCGTTGATTGGCAGTATCTGGAGTGATTTGATCTCCTTCACCCTTCGTTTGTGTTCATTGGTGTAACTGTGCTCCTTCGCTGTCCAGTTCGCCAGCCAAACCCAGCAACTCCACAACCAATCCCGGCCCACAGTGGCGGTACTGGACACGCGGGCGATGCACTCCACAATGTCAGAGTCTTTGATATCGTCACACTCCAACTTTCTTAACACTTGTCGCGCTTGCTCGTCCTGCTCAACTGAGATGTGGACCAATCGGGTCGATTGGGTTTCACCCTGCAAAATCGACCGTGCCTCGTCAGCAGCCACGGACGTGGCTACGAAGCGGGCTTCTGCAAGGTTGAGCCGCCGCTCTCCCATAGCATCCGGCAGCAGCAGCCGATTTCTCGCATTACCCTTGATTCGCTCCCATATCTCCGCGGCAAGTGGATGCGCCTCAAGTTCTTTGTGGGAGAACAAGAGCCGTAGGTTCGCGGCGGGCTGATCGGGCCTGTAGCTTCCGTCAACAAATGTAACGGTCTCATCGGCAAGCCGGTCCGCAAGCCAACTGTTCAACGGGTAGTTGTCGAATGGTAGTATCTGTTTACGGTCGCTGGACACTAGAAAGTCCGCATGGAGAAGGAGCCGCACAGGCGCTCTGCCGTCTTCCTCGTTCTCACCTATTGGGTAATATACGCAAATCTTTGGGAAGTCATCGGCGGGCACAACGAAACCACGGGTATCCACTGGTGCTGCAACGAGCAACGACACTTCGCCCATCCGTACCCGGTCCGACTCCTCAAGTCCTTGCAGATGTTCTTCAGGAGCTCGTATGCAGACGCGGTGAATACGCCAGTCCACCGGCCCACCGACTATGCTGTCGCTCACTGTGCATGTATCCGTTGCTCCCGTTTTCAGCTCCCGCGAGATCAGCCGTTCGCTCCCGTCGCCGGTGACTTGGAGCCATTGCACATACCTGAAGGTCAGAAGCACCTGCGATGGCAGCCCGCGCAAAACGGCGAGCGCGTCCTGCAACTTTACCGCCGGCTTGTCAAGGGGAAGCCGGACCACCGTAGACCACTCCGCCAACTCAGCTATGACAGGGTCGGTGTGCGCGGCCTCGCAGCGGGAGATCCAGAAAGGCAGCCACTCGTGCGGAACCCTGCCCACGTTGTTGATGCCCAGTTCCCTCGCAAGTTCCGCTCGCGCCATATCAGGGCAGAAGACAACCCCGTCGTCAGCGCCCGTGAATAGCGCCGGCATGGAGGTGACCTCGTAAACCGCTTTAAAGCCCAGCCCCTTTCGCCCAATCGCACCCACTGGCTTAGTCGAAAAGTGTGTTCCGCTCAAAGACTCTACCGCATCAGGCTTTAAGCCCTTCCCTGAGTCAGCGACGTACACAGCCTGGCTTGTAACACGAATGAGAACCCGCTTAGCTTCCACATCATCGCAATTCTGGAGCAGTTCGAGCGGCCATCGACCAATATGATCCTTGACAGTCTCGTTCACCACTCCAACGTCGCGCTCCAGCTGGCTTCGCTGCGCCCTGTAAACGCTAAGCCGTTCCTTCCGGAACCTCTCGACTGACTCTGCGATGGTGCTCATGGGGGACTCCACCGATCCAACCAGCCCTGTCTGATCTCTAGTAGATCGGCGGCGGTCTGTTTTTCCGATCCTTCGGCTAACAGTTTTTCCCTGGGTCGCTCATTGACTGGCCAACTCTTTATGCGGTCAGACTCCATAGGGCCTATGAAGCACCTGTTGGGTCTCCTTACTCAACCCAACCTGCCAAGTTGAACTTACGTTGCCGCAAATGCTTCCAGCTTGCTCAGCCACGAAGCGAAATGCGGACACTCTGCCCGTATACGATCTAGTCCGATGCGTCCCGCTGCCGCGGGACCATGAAGGTTCTTTTTGTAGGCGGGAAAGAGCGCCTCTATCCGCTTGGAGGGAGCGAATTGGGGTCTTTCGTTGATCTCTTCGGGGGTTTGAACGCTAGCACGGATGGCCGCAAACTGAGCCAGCTTCTTGTTCTCCGCCATAACCCTTGGCAATTCCGCGGGAGAGGCGAACAGCCACGCCTCGAACTCGTGCAGGGCTAGAAACGGAAGAAAATTAGGTGGCGATTCGAATTGCTCCAGAATGGCCTGCTCCACGTGTTTTACTCTCACCAAGGGTGGCCCATTGGGCCGGGCGTCCATTCCCGGGAAGTCGGTCGGAAGGCCATAATAGTCGAGCATCGTGGTAACCAGAGCATCACCCGCGCTGTTCAAGAGCCTTTGGGCATCGTTCTGAAACTTTCTAAAGTTTGTGACGCCGCCCTTGAAATTTGGCCCACTCTTTACACGCTTCGTCACGAGTATCGTCGGGAAAAAATAGAGGTCTCGGTTCAGAAAAGCCGGTGCAAGAACGTCCTTTACAAAGCGCTCTTCCGTTTGCCCTTCGACTAGGATGAGGGCTCTCTTGCTCATGGCCGGGCACCGAGAACGTTCTTTTCCCAGAGCTCACCCAATGCATAGTCATCAAGCCAAGCACTCATGTCCGAACCGCCGAGATGCCGGAACACGCTCTGGCTTTCAGCCCGATCGACGGCCCACACCTGTTCAGGTTCAAACTGGTTCACAAGAGTCACCGACTGTGTTGCCACCATCACCTGAGTGCGTGTTGAAGCGGAGGAAAGCAGGTCCGCTAACAGGGTGATGGCGGCCGGATGCAAACCGAGTTCAGGCTCATCCAGCAGTACAACAGCGGGCAAATCAGGCTGCAGCAGTAGCGTAGCCAAGCAGATGAAACGCAGAGTTCCATCCGATAGGGATGATGCGTTAAAGTAGGCGTCGCTGCCCTTTTCCCGCCATTCCAGTCGGATCTTGGACTCATTATGCTTTGAAGGGGCGAGAGTGAAGGAATCGAAGAATGGCGCAACTTGTCGGATCGTATCTAGGATATTGGCTAGGTGGTCTGGGCTCTTTTCCTGAAGCCAGTAGAGAAAGGCTGCGAGATTTTCTGCTTGCGGCCTCAGAAATCGGTTATCGTCGACATCGCATGTTCCCTTCACCGCCGCTGTTTCGCTTGTATCGTGGAAATGATACACACGGTAGCTTTCTAGATCTCTCATGACCTGTCGAGCGCAGATATGGGTAACTTGCTTGAGCTTCGATTCTTTGGCGACAGAAGAAACTGGATAGTCGTAGGGTTTCTTATATTTCTTCCTCTCGTGGTAAAAAGCTGTCTCCTGCCAGATCATGAGGCTATCATCATCTGTGCCCCTGATCTTGACCTCATAAGCATTTGAGGTGTCTCCGTCCACGAACTCTAGAAACATCTCCATCTCCCGAGACCTCTTTCGTCCAAAGTAGAGCAGCGTGTCTGCTCCGCCCTTAAGTGCGGTGTACCCACCGAGATTCTGATTCGCGATCTCACGCAAAAAGCGGAACACTTCTATTAGGTTCGACTTGCCCGCGCCATTTCCGCCGATGAAGATGTTGAGGGGGCCTAAAGCAAGCGTCTGCTTTTGGATAGACTTGAAGTTCTTGATCGTCAGCTTTTCAAGCGTACGCATGTGAGTCCTCTAACGGTAATCATCATTCGCCAGTGAATATAGACAGAAAGTCGTTTGAGCGTCAATGAAATTGCAGCCACCGTAGTATATGTATATTCGAGCCGAGAGAGAACCAAATTCCTCAATCTTTGCCTCTTCAGCCGATCCGAACGCTGAGGCGGTTGGTACCCTCTTTGAGCCGGTCCCGCACTGCTGACATGGGGATCTCCGCAGCGCCCGTGCGGTAAGGGTTTTCGCCTCGCGCAAAAGGAAGGTCAGCGCCGTTGAGGGTGACCCTGGTGGTGCCGCAGCCGGCGGCCCCGATGCGGTAAGTCACTTCCATCGAGCGCCCTTCCCATTCCATCTCCACCCGCAGCCCGTCCAGGGACCGCGGGATCACCGGATCGATTGCCAGCACCGAGCGCTCTCTCCGCAAACCGAGGAAGCACTGAAGCATCAGCCTCGTCCAGATGCCCGGCCCGCTCGAATAAACCCGCCAGCCGCCGTCCAGGGGCACGTCGCCCCTTTTCACCCTTTCGTATTCGATGAACGCCTCATAGCGATCGGCAAAAGCTGCGTCAGAGCTGGAATAGTAGCAATTGCTTTGGCGAAGGGTTGCGCTCGGCACCAGGTTGCGGATCCCCACAGGGTTGGCTTGGCACAGGGCGAGAAAGAAACCTTCCGCATCACCGTACCGCGCCAGAGCTTCTGTGTAGCGCAGATGGGCATGGGTGTACATGAGAGCGATTTCCCGGCCGAAGAAAGAAGCGCTTTCCGCGCGCTGGAAATATTTCTGGAGGCCACCCCGGTATTTCATCGGCCGGTCAAAGAGCCTGGCACCGTCCGGACCGCGGAGGTGCGCATGGATGATCGCGAGGTGTTTCTTTGCCTGCTCCGGAGGGAGGAGGCCGTTGATGATGGCGTGGATCATGGGGAGGAGGCTGTACGAGACGCCTGTCGCCTTGTCACGGGGGTGCAGGAGGTAATCGATCCGGCCGTCTTCATGAAAATAAGCGAACCCGGTCAGGATCCCATCGACCACGAGGTGGCGCTGGAACTCTTTTCTCACTTCCCCTGCCATCGCCTCGAATTCGAAGGCGCGGTCGTTGCGGCCGAGGCGGCGCAAAGCCGCGGCGAGGGCGGCGAGGGTCTGGTAGTGGAGTGTCACGGTCCAGGCGCTGCAGAGGCGCTCGCGCATTTGAGGATCGTAGGGCTGCATGGAATCGTTCCAGTCCCCGTGGCCGTATGCGGCCAACCGGGTGCCGGGAATGACCCGGCCCCTCATGACGGCCACGGCGCGTTCTGCATGTTCCCAGAGAGAAACTTTTTCCGCCTTGAGGTCACCCTCCGGGTGGAAGAAGGGCACCATCTCGTCGAGAAGGCTTGCGTCCTCCGAAGCCGTGATGTACTCCGCCAGGGCGAGAACCGGCCAGAACACGATATCGCCGTGGGAGTCGCCTGC
>JAGUZM010000059.1 GCA_020060805.1 Deltaproteobacteria bacterium
CTCTCATACCCGAGGATCTCGCTCCTGAAAAGGTTGACCGGAAAAATCGGAATAGGGCTGAAATACTCCTCAGACAGGTCCATGTAGTATTTCTGGTTTTCTCTCCAGGCCTCAAAGTAGCTGTCTTTGATCTTTGGGGGGAGGACGCGGTTCATGATGATGGCGTCGATGTTCATCCGGTAAAGACAGAAGTACATGAACGCCCGCTGGGTCTCCTTCAGGACGATTTTTTCCGGGTTGGCGATGAGTCGAACGCTCGTGGTTTCAGGGTCAACCATGAGCTGGTCTATCCCCTTGAGCCGCTCGAAGAGATACTCGATGGCATCGAAATACTCATCCCCGGGTACGGGGACGTTGTAGACTTTCTTGGCCACAGGCCCGACGAACTTGGCCAGAGTTTTCTCCATTTTGAAGATTTTCTTGATGTACCAATCCAGGGTTGTGGGAATGCTGATGAAGCGGATGGATTCGCCCGTGGGCGCGCAATCGAGGATGATCACGTCGAATTCCCTGTCCCGGACGTACTGGTTGATGTAGAGAAGGAGACTCACCTCCTCCATCCCGGGCAAAACAGCCAGTTCTTCGGCCAGAATCTCGTCCAGGCCCGTGGTTTTGAAAAGCACGGAGAGGTACTTGTGGATTTCGCCCCAGTTCCTCTCGATTTCCTGCTGGATGTCGAGTTCCTGGATCCACAGGTTCTTGTGGACCTTGATCGGCACGCCCTTGCCGGTGTCGAGGAGGCTTTTATCGAGGTCGAAGATGTCCGACAGGCTATGGGCAATGTCCAGGGACATGATGACGGTCCGCATCCCCATCTCGGCGGATTTGATCCCCGTGGCAGCGGCGACGCTCGTCTTCCCGACCCCGCCCTTGCCCGCGAAAAAAATGATCCGTGTGGAATGCTTGTTGCTGTTATCGCGCTTCATAGCCATCACCTTACCACAAAAGCCCGCTGCACGAAACCTTCCTCTTGTTGAAATGGGGTGATTTCGATTCTCCATCTCCCCGAGGGGGCGCCCGTGCCGGCCACTCCAGATGAGGCGCGGGTCGGCAAGACCCTGGCCTACCTCGCCATCGACTTCATCAAGTTCAACCGCCCGGCAACCAAAACCCCAAATTCCTGACGCCCCCGTGGAGCACTCCATCTCCTCCTTTCCGTAGAGCGAGTCCACGAGCCCGCCCGCCAACCAGAGTGGCTCTCCCCATGCGGGGGGAGAGGAGAGAGCCTGTCCTGAGCTTGCCGAAGGAGAGGTGCGCAGGGGTTTGTAGTATCTACGATTGGTTGAGCGGGTGTGAACCCCATGGTAAGAGGTGTGTGGAAAAGGCGCACGAATTATAATACGCTGGAGAACATGTTTATGCTAGGATTTCTGCCACATATGGATTCCAGATAAGTCAAATGCGGCGCGCTACAGAAAACGAGAACATGAGAGAAGAAACTTCCAAAAATATAGGCACTCCAAAGCGGTACTATTTTGTTGATGAAGCGGGAGATGGTGTTCTTTTTGACAGAAAAGGCAGGGTTCCGATCGGTAAGCAGGGGTGTTCAAGGTTTTTTATTCTCGGACTTCTGGATGTATCAAACCCTAAGTTGCTGGAGCAAAGCCTGAATGAACTTCGCCAGAGATTACTCTCCGACCCTTATTTCCATGGTGTGCCTTCCATGCATCCTGATGGGAAGAAGACTGCAAGAGCTTTTCACGCCACAGATGATATTCCCGAGGTCAGGCGAGATGTCTTCAAAATGCTGTCAGGTCTAGATCTACGGTTTTTTGCTGTGGTCCGGGACAAATGGAAGGTCCTAGATTATGTTCGGCAACGCAATCAGACTGATGCATCCTATCGATACAATCCCAATGAGTTATATGACTACCTCGTACGAAACTTATTCAGAGACAGGCTCCAGAGGGATGACGAATACGTGATCCAGTTCGCCAAAAGGGGGAAGTCCGATCGGACAGCAGCACTCTTGAAAGCATTAGAATCGGCAAGGAGGCGCTTTGCGGAGCGATGGGGTAAAACGAGCAATGCACCGATAAAGGTCATACCTTGCTCGTCCCAAGAGTCAGCCGGGTTGCAGGCAGTGGATTATTTTCTCTGGTCGTTACAGAGACTTTATGAAAGGAGAGAAGACCGCTTCTTAAATCTGCTATGGCCGGCCGTGAGGTTGGTTCGGGACCTCGATGATACTCGTACCAACAAATATGGGGAATACTACACACAAAAAAAGCCGCTTTCTCTAGCGGCTCTAAAACCTTGACTGGGGATATAGGAGCATCTGGCCTCGACCAGGGTCTCACACGGCATGGAGCCGATTTTCATCCCACAGCCATTGTTATCTTAACATCTCACCAGCCCATGTCAACTTGAAAATTAGCCAAGTCCACCAGCAAGCGCCATCTTTCTTGAGTCGACTCGTAACCCCGTGAGATGAATCGAGAGACTGTCCTGAGAGGTAAAGTCTGAAGAGATTTCAAAGACTTGCGGCCTCCAGGATAGTTCCGGATAACGTCCCGGTCTCCCGCGCGACCCGATTCCCAGCCTGAATTTCAA
>JAGUZM010000197.1 GCA_020060805.1 Deltaproteobacteria bacterium
CCAGGTGACGGTATGTGCCCACCTTGAGGTTGCCCAGCTCCAGGGCGCCGAAACCGATCCTGAGGAGCTGAATGACCCGGTAGCCTATTGCCTCGATCATCCGCCTCACGATCCGCTTTTTGCCGGTCGCGAGGGTCAGGCGGATGACGCTCCTTCCCCCCTCTCGCCGGAGGAGAGCCACTTTGGAAGGGCCGCTGAACCCGTCCTCGAGGCGGACCCCCTGCCTCAGGGAGTCGAGAGCCTCGTCGGAGACGGCTCCTTCGACCGTGATCTTGTATGTCCTGGGAACACGGAACCGGGGATGGGACAGCCGGTACGCCCACTCGCCGTCATTCGTGAGAAGCAGGAGGCCGAGGCTGTCAAAATCGAGTCTCCCCACCGGATACACCCTCTGCTTCAGGCCTTTCAGAAGTTCAGTCACCACAGGCCTGCCCTCAGGGTCCCGGAGGGTGCACACATACCCAAAGGGCTTGTTGAGAATCAGGTAGCTCCTCTCCGACGGGCCGGGGATCTCACGGCCGTCGACTTTGATGCTGTCTGTTCCCCAGACGGCCTTGGAGCCGGGCTCCCTGACCACGCGGCCGTTGACCGAGACCCGGCCCGCCTTGATGAACTCATCCGCCTTTCGCCTGGATGTGATTCCGGAAAGAGACAGGATCTGATTAATCCGCTGCGTCAGCCGGGGGTCCTTCTCCGTGCGTTCCTTCTGCCGGGGCCGCTTCGGTTGCGCTTCCTTCCTCTGCTTTCCTCGGTTCCTCTTCTTCACTTCCAAGGGCCGTGATCTCCTTTAGCTTGGGAAGGGATTCGATGTCCTTGAGGTCAAAGACCTCCAGGAACTTTTTGGTGGTGCCGTAGACGAGAGGCCTGCCGGGCAGGTTTTTCCTGCCCATGATCTTGATCAGACCTTTTTCAAGGAGGGTCCTCAGAACGCCGCCCACATCCACGCCCCTGATCCGTTCGACTTCCTGGCGAAGGATGGGCTGTTTGTAAGCGATGATGGCCAGGGTCTCCAGGGTGGCCTTGGACAAACGGGTGGGTGAGGCCTGGAGCATTTTGAGAATGTATGGGCTGTAATCGGAGCGGCTCCGGAACTGATACCCGCCGCCGATCTCTTTCAGAGCAAAACTGCGGCCCATGGCCTCGTATTCGTATGTCAGGACCCGGATGGCGCTCTGGATGTCCGCCAGGCTCGTCTCCGGGAGAACGGCGTGTATCTCCTTTGCCGTGAGGGGCTTGTCTGATGAAAAAAGCAGTGATTCAACGACCAACTTGACTGACTTAACCATGGGTATCGTCCTCTTGCTCATCGAATTGGGCTTCCAGCCTGATATCCTTGTATGGCTCGGGCTGGAGTACCTTGACAAGCCCCATCTGAATGAGTTCAAGAAGCGCCAGGAACGTGACGATGAACTCGGAAATGGTCCTGTCCTGATCAAAGAGCTCACTAAAATAAATGGTGGTTCGCGCCTTCAGCTGGTCCATGATGTAAGTGGTCTTTTCCTTGAGCGACCACTGGTGAGTCAGCAAGGTCAGCTGGGCGCCCGGGATTCTTTCCTCCACGATTTTTTTGAAAGCGTCGATCAGCTGGAACAGGCTGACATCAATCAGCGCCTCCTCGCTCAGGAGCTGGCTCTTGAGGTCCAGGGGCAGGGGCCGGGAAAAAACATCCCTGGCCAGAAGATCCCGCTCCGAGAGCTCTCCTGCCACTTCCTTGAAGCGGAGGTATTCCAGAAGGGGGCGGGTGATCTCGACCCGGGGGTCTTCCTGGTCCTCCTCATCGTCTCTGGCAGGGAGAAGCATCTTCGATTTGATGTGGACCAGGGTCGAAGCCATGACCAGGAAATCGCCGGCAACGCTGATGTTGAGGGCCTTCATCATGTCCAGGTACTGGAGGTACTGATCCGTGATGGTGGCGATGGGGATGTCGAAAATATCCACTTCGTTCTTGCGGATCAGATGAAGAAGAAGGTCCAGAGGACCTTCGAATATCTCCAACCTGACTTGGTAATCCGTCATCAGAAAATCCGTCCCGCCCTCCCTCAGGCAAAGGGAAGGGGAAAAACTATTTCTGCAGGTACGTCCTGAACCGTTCGGTCACGAACTTCACCTCGTCTTCCTTGGTGTTGACCACGTTGTTCAGCCGCGCTGCCAGAAGGGCATCGAGGATCTCTTTGTAGGACGGGCCAGGCCTGAAACCCATGGCCTTGAGGTCCCCGCCTCTCAACAAGACCTTCGAGCCTCTCAATGTCGTAAAGTACTTGGAGATCATCCTCTTGATGCTTTTGTTGTTTGCCCTCGCCATCAGGTAGAGAAGGGTTTCCGTGTCAAAAGGAGAGAGCAGCCTGTAAAGCCCATAGTTGTCGTTTCCCGGGCACTTGTAAAGCGAATCGAGAAGGTCCTTCGCAGCCCGGCGCTGGCTGATCATGCTGAGGCTCTCGGTGTCGGACATCTGCAACCTTTCCGCCGTCTCCTGGAGAGCCGGAACATCCAGGAATGCGGTCAGCCCATGCCAGTAGACCTTCCAGGGCTGATGGGTCTCCTCCAGATAGAGGAGGTCGAACCACGACAGGACGCCCTTGATCTCTTCCAGGAGTTCCCGCAAATCGGTCGTAAGAGTAATGTGGGGGGATATAAATTGCAAGAGATTAAACTCGGCCATCCTTTCAATCGCTCTGAAGGGCTCCTGCTCCATGAGGAGGAGCTTCAGCTCCATGAAGAGCCGGCGACCCGAGAGGCCTTTGAAAGCGTTGATGGCCACGGCGTTCTTGATGAGGGCGTGGGTGAGCTTTCCGATCTTGAACCCGAAGCGCTGCTCGAACCGGATCGCCCTGAACACCCGGGTCGGGTCCTCCACGAAGCTCAGGTTGTGAAGAACGCGGATCACTTTTTCCCGGATATCCTTCTGGGCGCCGAAATAGTCGACCAGGGTGCCGTACTCCCGTTTGTTCAATTGGATGGCCAGGGTGTTGACGGTGAAATCCCGCCGGGAGAGGTCGAGCTTCAGGGAGCTCACTTCCACGTTGGGGAGGGCCGCCGGGGTTTCATAGTACTCCAGCCGGGCCGTGGCCACGTCCACCTTGAAACCGTCGGGGAAGATGAGCACCGCTGTCCCGAACTTCTTGTGGCTTCTCACCCTGACCTGATGGTGCTCGGCAAACTCCTGGGCGAATTTGATGCCGTCGCCTTCGATGACGACGTCAACGTCCAGGTTTTCCCTCTTCAGCAGGATGTCCCGCACGAGGCCGCCGAGGAGGTAGGCGTTGAACCCGAGCATGTCCGCGACGCTTCCCATGTCCCTGAGGATCTGGATGACCTTTTTGGGCAGGCGTTCCCTGAGCATGGCGGCGAGGTTCTTCTTCCTGGGGAAATGGGCCGCGTGGCGCGATTCGTAAAGGAAATCCGGTATGACGGGGCTGCCGACAAGGATGTTCAGCAAGTCGGTCCTGGTGATGACGCCGAGGACCTTCCCGCTCTCCACGACCGGCAGGATTCTCAGTTTGTCCTCGATGATCTGCTCCTGCACCTCCTTCAGGGAAGCCTCGGGGGCGACCGTGGAGAACTCGATGTTGGTGTACTCCTTGATCGGAAGGTAGCCGAGGTCGAAGTACATCGCTTTTTCGACGACCTGCCTCGTGACGTAGCCGATGAGTTTTTCATCCTCATCGATCACCAGGAGGACATTGATGTTGTACTTGGTCAGGGCGAGAGCTGCATCCTTGATGGTCGCCTGGGGCAGGATATGAATCACCGGAGAGGACATCATGTCCTTGGCTTTTTTCTGGGGCACGATCCGGTTTCTGAGAAGGCTCTGGAGCGCCTTTTCCACCTGGATCAGGGTCCTGTTCTTGATGGTGGCGGATGCGGCCTGGGGATGGCCGCCGCCCCCAAAAGCGAGGGCGACCTCAGCCACGTTGATTTCCTCGGTGCGGCTCCGGGCCACAAGGTAGACTTTGTCTTCCATCTGGGCGAGGGCGATGATGACCTTCAGGTTTTCCATCTCCATGAATTTGTGCACGAGGACGGCAAAATCGCCCACGTATTCCTCCCTGATCACCTTGGCAATGACGACTTCCACGCCGTTGATCACCTGGGTCGTGGCCGAAGTGGTCAGATCGTTGAGCAGCCAGATCTGTTCCGCAGTGAGCTCTCTCGTGAGCATGTCCGCCACGAGGTTGGTGTTTGCCCCCTGCTCCATCAGCCAGGCCGCTGCCCTGTAGTCTTCGGATGTCGTGGAGGAGAAGGTGAACGATCCCGTGTCTTCATGGATGCCGAGGCACATGATCGTAGCTTCGTCGGCGCTCAAGGGGATGCCCTTTTCCCTGATGATCTCCGTCAGGATCGTCGTGGTCGCTCCCACAGGCTTGATGACTTCAAGGCTGCCGCGGATGTCTTCATCAGAGTCGTGATGGTGGTCATAGATGTGGATCTCCACATCCTCTCTATCCGCCAGTTCCGCCAGCTTCCCGATGCGGCTCCTCTGCCGGGTGTCTACGAGGACGAGGCGCCTGATGCGGTCGAGGTCGATATGTTTGAGCTTGGTGAAATTGAAAAGGTAGGACGTGGAGTGGAGAAAGAAGTTGCGGAGGTTTTTTTCCTGAGACCCGGCAAACACGAGGTTGGCCTCGGGATACAGTTTTTTCGCACCCAGCATCGAGGCGAGGGCGTCGAAGTCGGCGTTCATGTGGGTGGTGATGATTTCCTCGTTCCTCTTCGCCGGAGGGGCGTCATCCTTCGGCGTCCTGTTGCGCGCTCTTTTCATACAGGGAGCATACCATATTCGGAATGGGGTTCATACGCTTATATGAAGCGCTGCGGAGCGGCTGGCATGAGCTGAAGCGGGTCTGGCCGCCGTTCACCCTCGTTCGTCCTTCGGTACCCGTTCGACACGCTCACGGTCCTGGGCACCGTCGAAGGACTCAGGACGAACGCTTCTGCCGATCATGGTGAGGCATCCGTCCTACCTAGTGTCGTGTACCAGAAATAGGTTGTCATCTCGACCGCAGGGAGAGATCTTTTAACTACTCTGAAACGTTAGATTTCTCACTTCGTTCGAAATGA
>JAGUZM010000480.1 GCA_020060805.1 Deltaproteobacteria bacterium
GCGACTTCTTGGTTGGCCCTATCTTCGCTCAGCTGGTATATGATTCTTGGTTATCTCTTCAAGAAGAGGGACTCAACAGCTTTTTTGTATTCGGTTTCTCAAATCCCAAGAGGAACCGTTTTCTTGTTTCTTCATCCGCCGGGAAAAGGGACTCAATGCGGAGTTCCTGCGTGGTTCGGTCAAGCGGGGAACCCAGTGTGGTGATCGTCGTGAAGAAGCTGGCTTTTATGGCGCCCTTTTCAAATGTCAAACTCATTACCGGCAGATTATCATCAACTTGAACATCCAGTGGGTCCTTCCTGGACGCTCTCAACCGTGAAACATCCTTGTATAGTGAAAATAATTCGCTGTTTTGAGTCGACACGGCCTCATTCCACAGTCGAATGAGCAGAAACCGCTCTATCCCCGGCCAATCTTTAATATACGGCCGCAATCCGTCTTCGGCAAACGTCAGGTGATACACATTCCGGTATTTCTGTCGTGCACCTCCCCCACAAGGAATTTGATCATTTGCTCATAGCCGGAATTGGTCATCAAAATATCATATGCCGCATTTACCACAAAAGCCGGATAGGGCTCATGCTTTTCCAGCATACGCTGCAAGGCTTGTCGGATGATTTCCATCTTTTCCCCGTTAAACGGTTCTTCACCAAACTCGGAAGCATAACCGGCGGCCTTCAGAATCCCATTGCGGTGCCTGAGCGGCAGTTTCAACGAATGAGCCATTTTCAAGATCAGATTGCGGCTAGGCTGGGACCTGCCTGTTTCCACAAAACTCAAATGCTTGGTAGAAACACCAACCTCCAGCGCCAGATCCAATTGGCTCATCCTGTTAAAGTTACACCAGAAACGTAATAGATCGCCTGCCGATACGTTTTTTCGTAGTTCCATCAAATTCTGCGTCAATTTTACCTTTGAGGTAATGGACTTCTTAACCTTTGGGCTGCATTCTATTTGGAAAGATCGGTCAAATCAAGCCAAGAAAGGAGGCTGAAATGCAACGCATAGTATTAATCGTCACTTTGATTGCCTTTCTCGCCCTTACCGCCATAGCTCTTTTGCATCACGGATATTGGGGCATCTTCGAACCGCATTTTAGGTCTTTTGGCGCGGCGCAGGTTTTCGCGGACCTTGTGATCGCCCTTTGTCTGTTTCTGGTGTGGATGTGGCGCGATGCAAGAGCCCATGCTCGCAACCCATGGCCCTGGGTTTTGCTGACCCTGGCTACCGGCTCGGTTGGGCCGTTGATCTACCCTCTTGTTTATAAAAACAGAAAACCGGTTCGCGCCGTGATGAGATGACATATTGAAGCCAGCCAATGGGTTTATTCGGCTGCAACGTTTGTGGCCTTGGTTGCAATAACCTACCCCGCCGCAAGCAGCGGGGTATTAAAGATCGAAGTTGACAATTTGTTTCGCGGCAAGCCGCGGAGAATTCGACCCTAAGAGATTAAGAATAGAAAGCATGAATGGTGCCTGCTCCCCATCTTTTTTGGTGATATAGCAGCCATGACCTGGCCCGGCCAGTTCAGTTTTGATTTTTTGTGTTTCCTTATACTTTCTGGTCTATGGCTCGCTTGGCGTCACCATTTCTCCCTTGGTGGGCTAGCCTTAGGTTTGCTGGGACTTTTTGGCGGGATAGCGTTTCTCGCCCCATATCTCCTTATTGCAAGTTTCAAAGCAGATGGAGACATGAAAATACTGTTTTTGGGGAAAGACAGGGCAAGTAGCTAAGGCTTCTCATAGTTACGATTACAATACCATTTATCGCGAATTGGCGGACAGACGGCGATTCGAGCATAACCAAATGAACCTAATTGCCTGTCCAGGAAGAGGGCCGGTAACGATTTCAAAACCAATCGGAACCTGAGCATGCTGTTGAAATCTTGATGTTCAGATCAATGGTCTGAGCGGAACGATCCGTATCGTAGGCGAAAGCCAGAACCGGGTCTTCCCACCGTTGACTTGAGGTCCTAATCGCTTCTCAGATCCTATGATGAAAGAGTTTAGAAAGTCCTTGACAAAGGCATCTTGATGATGCAGATTTATGCATATGATCACGCATACGAACCGGAGGTCTTTATGAGAACAACTTTGAATATAGAAGAAAAGCTCATCCTTAAGGCAAAAGAAATGACCGGCATTCATGAGAAGACCCTTTTGGTCCGTCTTGGACTTGAAGCGCTCATCGCTAGGGAAAGCAGCAAGAGGCTGGCTAAGCTTGGGGGAACCGAGAGAAAGCTGAAAGCGGTCCCCCGCAGGAGAGGCCCGGTGGTAAAGAATGGTTCTCGTTGACACTTCGGTATGGGTAAAGCATCTCCGGGATGGCGAGCCTGTCCTTGAAGACTTGTTGGAAGACGGCCATGTCATGTGTCACCCCTTCATTGTGGGTGAACTCGCATGCGGTAACCTCAAGAAGAGGACTGAAATCCTGGCGCTCCTCCAAGCCCTTCCGATGGCTGTTTCTGCGGAACATGGTGAAGTCCTGCGTTTCATAGAAGACAATCGCTTGATGGCCAAGGGGCTCGGCTTTATTGACATGCATTTACTTGCTTCCGCGCTTTTGAGTGGACTCCAACTCTGGACACTCGACAAGAGACTCCAGCAGGTTGCTTCAAAATTGGGATTGGCGTTCTGATCCTCCACAGGCAGGGAGAGGGATATCCCATATCTGGATAGCTGGATAGGCAGGCGAGCAGGCAAGGACGTCAACGGTACTCTCATGAGGCTCTCAAAGGACCCCTGATGATTTCCGAGCTCAGTTCCTGAAGGAAATCCACCTTGAGATGTCCCAATCGCCTGTCACATCAGGCAAATAAAACATATGGGCATCCCTCCCAAAAAGGTCTATTTTTCATTTAATCCCCAAACAATTCAGTCGCCCGGTAAACTTTCAGCACAACCCTAACCTTCCATGGCTGGCCATGAAACAACGCCGCTCACAGGGTTTGAAAGTCAAGCCTCTGAGGGACTTCGGTTCCCATCCGGAGGCTTTTTCATTTAGGGAGTGATCGTATGTCACCAGAGTCCTTCAAGCGCAAGCTCACGGTTATTCTGAGTGCGGATGTAACAGGGTATAGCCGTCTCATGGGCGAGAATGAAGCCGAAACGGTCAGAACGCTCACGGCCTATCGTAAAATCATGGGGGAGCTGATCCAGAAGCACAGTGGACGAGTCGTAGACTCGGTTGGGGACAACATGCTGGCCGAGTTTGCGAGTGTAGTGGACGCGGTGCAATGCTCAGTGGCGGTCCAGAACGAGTTGAGGGCACGGAATGCAAAGCTTCCTGAGAACCGTCGTATGGATTTTCGGATTGGGGTCAATCTAGGGGATGTGATTGAGGAGGAAAACCGGATTTACGGCGATGGTGTGAACATTGCGGCACGCGTGGAGGGACTTGCGGAAAGGGGTGGCATCTGCATCTCTGGAACAGCCTTTGACCAGGTTGAAGGCAAACTGGTGCAGGAGTTCGAATACCTCGGAGAACAGAGGGTCAAAAACATCAAAAAGCCGCTTCGGGTATATCGGGTAAAGGTGGAATGCGGCGTTTCTGATGTTGTAGAGAACCGTGAATTTCCTTTGCCTGCTATGCCGTCGATAGCGGTATTGCCCTTTACAAACATGAGCGGTGATCCTAGCCAGGAATACTTCAGCGACGGGATCACCGAAGAAATAATAACATGGCTGTCAAAAGTACCGAGACTATTTGTGATAGCCCGTCATTCGGCATTTGTTTTTAAGGGCAAAGCAGTCAGCATTCGAGAAGTAGGTCAACAGCTTGGTGTTCGTTACGTATTAGAGGGAAGCGTCCGCAAGTCTGAAGACCGGATAAGAGTTACCGCACAATTGATCGACGTGAAGACCGACCAACACGTGTGGGCAGATCGGTATGATAGGGGGCTCGGGGGCATCTTTGAAATACAAGATGAAATTACAATGAGCATTATCATAGCCCTTCAAGTCGAGCTTATGGAAGGGGACCAGGCTAGACTGAGAGCGAGAGGGGCATACAATCTGGAGGCCTATTTGAAGGTGCTACAAGGGATGGACTACCTTAACGAGTTGAGCAAAGAAAGTAATACTTTGGCCAGGCAGAAGTATCTGGAGGCCGTCGCCCTAGCACCAGAATACGCGTCAGCGTATGTTGGTATTGCCTGGACCTATATCACAGAGCCGTGGCATGGCTGGAGTGACTCTCCCTCAGAGTCCCTAAAGCTCGCCATGCAGTATGCGCAGAGGGGTCTTGCCTTAGATGAATCTCTATCCGACGCCCATGCAGCTTTAGGCCTCGTCCATCTTGTGATGCGGCAGTGGGACAAGGCAGTCGAAGAATGTGAGCTTGCGGTCTATCTAAATCCCAATAGCGCCGATAATATCGTGACTTTAGCAATGGTCTTAAGGACTGTGGGGCGAGTTGAGGAGGCGTTGGCATTGCTTAATAAAGCGGTCCGTCTCAACCCAATGCCTCCAGACCGGTACCTACACGAATTTGGCAGTTGCTACCGTCTGATGGGGCGGCACGATGAAGCAATAGCGGTGCTTAAAAGAGTTCTTGACGGCAACCCAGATTATCTGAATTCCCGCCTCAACCTCATAACCACGTATGTCATGGCAGGAAGAGAAGACGCAGCACGGCTAGAAGCTGAGGAAGTTCTCAGACAGAAGCCTGATTTTTCTGTCGAGCGATTTCTGAAGGACTTCCCCTACAAAGACCAAAAGATCCTTGACGGTCTCAAAGAGTGCTTGCTCAGGGCCGGTCTGAGGTGAGATAAGGTGCGCTATCCTGGTGCGTGATGCCTACAGACCGCTTACGATTAGCAATCCTAACCTACTGAAGTGGAAAGAAGAGGACCAATAGCGACTTCCAAATGTTATACGAAACAAAACCTGTTTTTTCTAGTGATTGATGTGGGTTATGCAGCATTATCCTCGGTGACTTTTTTAGTGTTGTCAAGTCATAATTCTTGATTTTTCCCTTGACCCATAAGGCGAACTTCCGTACATTGCGAGACAGCAAAACGGAGTTTTGCCACCTCACCTTTTCAAAGCCTACCTGAACAACCTTCAACCGCAGGAAGGAGGAGTGTCATGAAAAAGGTCGCGTCATTCTTAGTGATCGCGGCCATTGTCATGTTCACTGGGGCGGCTTTCGCCCAAGTCGAGACGACCGTCTTCGGCCCCGAGAAGTAGGTGAGGACATGGGGAAAACCGAACGTCTATCAGGGAGGTTTCTCCACTGCCTCGGAACAGGAGGGCGCCATCATCCTCGGAAGGTTGGTGGTGAAAAATGGGCCTTCCCAGAGCGGATGGCTACATTTGCTGAAGCGCGTGCGGAGTGCGACGATCGAGATCAACGGTTGCACCGTGGAAGTGGGACGCTCTCGTGGAAGTGGGACGCTCTTTAAGAATTTAATTGAGATTGTGCCTGAATGAGATTGGATCCGCCATATGCCAAAGACAGCAAGATGAGATGCTCCCGGTGTGCTGCACCA
>JAGUZM010000208.1 GCA_020060805.1 Deltaproteobacteria bacterium
CATGGATGAAGACACCTGCATGGTTGACGTGGCCAAGTACTTTCTCACGTTTCTGACCGGTGAATCGTGCGGCAAATGCACCCCGTGCCGTGAGGGCATCAGGCAGATGCTCAAGATCCTGACCAATGTCAGCGAAGGAAAGGGAAAAGAAGGCGACATCGAGCTGTTGGAGGAGTTGGCTGAGGCTACCAGGGATGCCTCGCTCTGCGCTTTGGGAGGGAGTGCCCCCAACCCGGTCCTCAGCACGTTACGCTACTTCAGGGACGAGTATGAGGCACACATCGAGCATAAGAGGTGCCCCGCCTATGTTTGCAAGGAACTCATTTCGTACCATATCGACCCTGAGAAATGCCGGGCCTGTTTGGTTTGCCTCAGGAAATGTCCTGCCGAGGCGATTGCCGGCGCCAAGAAACAGATCCATGTCATTGACCAGGAGAAATGCATAAAATGCGGAACGTGCTTTGAGGTTTGCCCCTCTCGCTTTGGCGCGGTGAAGAGGATTTCCGGAGAGCCTGTTCCGCCTCCGATCCCTGAAGACGCAAGAATGATAGCCCGAGAGAGTAAAGAAAAATGAGTGAAATCTCTTTGAAGATCGATGGGAGGGAAGTCAAGGCCGAGGAAGGGACGACCGTTCTGGAGGCTGCCCGGAGTGCAGGGATAAATATCCCCACCCTTTGCCACCACGAGAAACTGGCTCCTTATGGGGCTTGTCGGATTTGCGTGGTCGAGGTGGATGCTCGGGGCAGGAAAAACCTTGCTGCTGCCTGCGTTTTCCCGGTGGAACAGAATCTGGCGGTAAGGACCAGATCCGAAAAGGTGGATAAAACCCGCAGAATGGTTTTGGAGCTGTTGCTGGCCCATGCTCCGGATTCCCCGGCCTTGCAGGGCCTGGCGGAAGAGTACGGAGCGGAGAGGGACCGTTTTGAGAAAGAGTCCTCGTTTTGCGTTCTCTGCGGTCTTTGCGTGAGATACTGCACTGAAGTCAAGAAGAAAAATGCCATTGGATTCTTCGACAGAGGGGCCAGACGGCAAATCAGTTTCATTCCGGAGATCTCTTATCAGGAGTGCTGGAAGTGCAAGGAGTGCTTTCCCCTCTGCCCGACCTCGTACCTCCAGGCAGCTTACCATTTAACCGAGGCGCTCGCGTTTCCCTCACCTTCTCACAGACGCGCGTCAAAGGAGTAGCTAACGTTCCATACTTCTCGAACGCTCCGCCTCCCCATCCTTCAGTCCGTTCGTATCACCTTGATGTGTTTTCCAACCCACTCTGGCGGGAGGTAAACCCTGCCGCTGTTTCCGCTGTACTTTACCTCCTTCTCGATCATCTCCTCACCGTAGACTTCGAACTTGACCTTTGGCCGTTCATGCCTTCGATCCTCCGGCCAGGATCGTCCCCCTTGTTCCCCTTCTCCCCGGGTTTCCGTATCCCTATTGGAAGAGAGCCATTGCCCGGCCCCTGGAGGGATTGAGGTCTCTTTCTTGGGATCTTTTCCTTGCTTCCCCACCGCCTTTATCCCTGGTTCGTCAACCGCCCATAGGGTCGGCCCTTTCTTCCCCATGCCGGGGAATTCGCGGCCAAGCTATGGAACTGAGTGGTTTATGGCCTTCTCTTCGGGCCATGGATGGCCTGCTTTGAGCTTTCCCCGGGAGATGACCGGAAAACAGTCATAGCTGCTATGTGATTATAAAGTGATCACATCCCTTGTCAAGGTTATTCTTTCCAAGGCCTTCCCGTCACCCCTTTCCGGCCACCCCACTTACGGACAAAAGCCGCCCGCGGTTCACGGCATGGAAATCCCTGGGTCAAGAGCCTTTTGCCTTGACCCTGGACATTCCTGAAGGTTTTGGGTATAAAAGAAAAGGCCCTTCAGTGGACGGGGGCAGAAAGAGAATGCCCGGTGGCCCGCCTGCAAAGACGAACCGATACCATCGACTTCCACAAAAGCGCGAGACATGCCCTTCTCTTCGCCCTCATAGCGCTCTGTCTTTGCTTTTCAATCCCCCTTCCCGCCGGGGCTTCCACGGTCCGGGTTGAAGTCATCCATTCCCAGGATCAATATGAAATCGGCAAAAACCACCCTGTCCTTTTCCGCCTCTCCATAGCCAAACCATGGTACATCCACGGAACCGATGAAGAGGGGCATCTCATTCCGACCGTCCTCTCTGTTCGGGAAAAACCCGGTCTCAGGATTGACGGGATCCGGTTCCCTCCGGCGGAACGCAAGAAAATCGAATTTGTTGATAAGCCGATGGCTCTCTTTTCTGGTGAGATCCTCGCAAAAGCCACCCTCCGGTTGGCCCAGGACGCACCCCTGGGAATACAGGTGACGGAGGGCAAACTCTCCTACCAGGCGTGCTCCACCACTGCATGCCTTCCTCCTGAGGAGGTGAGCTTCTCCGTCTCCGTAAAGACCGTTCCGCCGGGAACAGTTGCCCAGTCTCTGAATCAAGACCTTTTCCGTTCATCGGTGCATCCTGATGTCTTGCACAAAGAAAGCCCTGACCGCATGACAGGGACCGGCTTTTGGTTGACCCTGCTCGGGTTCTTTTTAGGGGGCCTTGCCCTCAGCTTTTCTCCCTGCATCTACCCCCTTATCCCTATCACGGTATCCTATTTTTCCCAGGGCCGACAGAAGTTCTCCGTCTACACCCTGATCAACGTCCTCTTTTACATCCTCGGCCTGGCGATCACCAATTCGCTCCTCGGGGTGTGGGCGGCTTTGTCGGGCCGCATGGTCGGCTCCTTCCTCCAGAGCCCATGGGTTATCCTCTTTTTGGTATGCATGTTCATCGCTCTGGCTCTCTCCTCTTTTGGGCTCTGGGAATTCCGCATTCCTGCGGGCCTCACCCGCCTTGTGTCCATGAGCTTCGGAGGATACTTCGGAACCTTTTTCATGGGATTGACCCTCGGGATCATCGCTGCCCCTTGCCTTGGGCCATTTCTGATCGGGCTTCTCACCTATGTGGCTCAGAAGGGGGATCCTTATCTCGGGTTCATCAGCTTCTTTGTCCTGAGCATCGGCCTGGGGCTGCCCCTCGCCCTGCTCGCCCTGTTTTCCGGTGCCCTGTCTCGGCTGCCCAGCTCCGGGGACTGGATGTTATGGGTGCGAAAGCTCATGGGCTGGGTTCTGGTCTTCATGGCCGCTTATATCGCAAAACCTTTGATCCCCTTTCACCTCCTGGAAGTGGCACTCA
>JAGUZM010000263.1 GCA_020060805.1 Deltaproteobacteria bacterium
GGGGAGAGAAAGGGCTCGACGCCTGGTTCAGGAGGGTCTGGCGATCTTTGGCTCACTTCTGGTCATCGGCCTCGGAACCCTGTTGCTTTCCAGCGTCGTCTGAAAAACCAGGATCTTGATCCTAAGAAAGCTCAAAGAGCGCCTGAGCGAAGCGGTTGCGATCCTGGCCCTCGGCGCCAGCGCGATCGCCACAAAACGGTCAAAGGTTTTGCATCTGTCGAATCTTTTCTTTGACCCATGAGCGAATGAGCTGGGCTCGGTCGATGCCGGAGCGCTTCGATTCCCTGTCTATGATTCTCACATCCTTCGGGTCCAGGCGCAGCTGAATCAGCTTCTTGGGGGGCCGTTTGAAGTCCAGGTCGCCTTTTTTCCAACCTTCGAATTCCTCTGGTTCGTGCTCTTCCCAGAAATCAGCAAGCTGATCATCACTCATGGGCGGAAGATCCGACAACTTCTTCTTTGAGGAGTTCATCAGTTCGTTCCTTTCCTTGCATTATAATAGCGTCGTTGTCCTTGGTTGTCCGCAGCTCTCTAAGGCGTCCTTTGCTTGATGACTTTCCCCTACCTCTTATCCCACCAGGAGGTATTCTGCTCCAGGGGGTCGTAGTATTTCATCTTGCCGTCTACGAAGATGAGCGGGGCCGACTTCAGCTCATCGCGTCAGCATCTCATGACGCGATCGGTTGCGATCATGGCGCCCATGAAAAACCCGTATTTCTGGAAGGCCTGCTTGGCGTATTCAGAGCAGGAAGGGTACATAGGACATTCCCCGGATCGCACGGCAGAGCAGTGGTTCAAAGGGCCCTGGTAAAAATCAATGAGGGCCTTCATGGGTTGAAAGGATGGGGTTGAAACCCCATCCTTGTCTACCGAGCTCACGCATGAAAAAAGGAACGCCGCCATCGCCAGCCCCAGCACGGCCATCGCTTTCATCGCTATCCACCTTTCACCGTCGTCTCCCTGTCTGCAACCTGGGAAATCACCCTGTTCCAATTACCTTGCAGCCATCCCGCGGCTTTTGACCGCCCGATAAATGCTCTGCGCCTCACCTCTAGAACAGGCGAGGGAAAAGATAGGGGTCCTTTGGCGGATCCATCCTGGTGATTCGCTCAGCCTGGATCAGGGGGAACGTGAGATCCCCGACATCTTTCAAACCAAGGGTCCCTTCCACGCTCACCCAGGTGTCCTGCTCAAAGGAGTCGACCTCCTCGTGGGAGACCAGGGCGCCTGCAGGCAACGCGTCCGCGGCGCAGCAGACAATAAGAAATCGAAAGACCAGAATATGCCCTGGGGGAACTGTCTCGTCCCTGTACACCATTCCCTGGGTCGTGATTTTTCTACCCTCATAGGCCTTGAAGTTTTGCAGGATGTCCAGGAGCGTGACGAGGGGATTGTCGCCTTCAACGATCGCCGGACTGCCCCTAGCGAACCTCTCCATGTAGGCCGGTTCAGAAAGCCGGTTTTTGAGAGCGTGGGAGCCCAGCGTCTGCTCCTGCGCGGCCATCACGTAGATCAGGGGAAGAAGCATGACCAGAAGCCGAATCCCCGGGACCGCCGGCATGCCGCCAGCGGGAAGCGAGGGTCGTGCCCAAAAGAGGGCCGCCGCAAAAAGCAGCAACACCGCAAGCGCCCACAGGAGCAAGGCCCAGAAGCCTGGCCTGAGAAAATTCTGATAGCGACCGGTGAAGAGAAGCCACAACAGGGCGCTCGCCCAAACCAGGTAGGCTGCCGCCGCCCACCATCTTCTCTTGCTCGAGCTGATCTCTCTCATGATAGAACCCACCGAACATACGCATCGAAGAGGAGCATGAGCCCAAAGACGGCGACAAGGGTTGTCCCTGCCACAAGCAGGGTCGCCCTTTTCTTGAAAAACCCAAGCCACATGAAGATCAGTTTCAGGTCCAGCATGGGGCCAAGGACCATGAACCCCATCTGCGCGGAAAGCGGGAGGGAAACTTGAAAAGAGGCCGCCACAAACGCATCCGCTTCCGAGCAGATGCTCAGGATCACGGCCAGGACCATCATCAACACAATGGCCACGCCTGGATTTGCAGCAAGGGAATAGAAAAAACTCCGGTCCAGGGTGCTTTGGACCATGGCAGCCATGAACGCTCCCATGACAAGGAAAGGGAACATGTCCAGGAAATCCTGCGCCCCGTGAACCAAAGCCGACCTTGTTCTTCCGACGTAGGAGGCAAAGGTCCCGGAACGGCGTTGCGGCCCGTTCTCGTAAATCGGGAAGGGACTCGGGGGAAGGAGCAAGGTCTGGCTTTTTCGGAAAACGAGGGCAAACACAAAACTCACGAAAACGGCAACGAGATAACCAAAGACCAAGCGCAGGAAAGCGAAGTCCCAGGACAGCGCATACGCCACAGTCGTCGAACCGAATACGATGGGATTCACGATCGGGCCGCCCAGCATGAAGGCCAGGGCTACAGCGGGAGGCACCCCTTTTTGCATCAGCTTTCTGGCGATAGGAACGATTGCACACTCGCACACGGGAAACAGAAGGCCCAGGGCCGCCGCGATAAAAGGTGCGCCGGCCCCTCCTTTCGACAGGACCTTGAACATCCGGGCCTGGGACGCAAACTCCCCCAGCAGGCCGCTCACCACGGATCCTATGAGCATGAAGGGAAGGGCTTCAAGCACAATGGCCGCGAAAACCGTCGAAAAGGTCCCGAGAAACGCCCGGTTGCCGAAATGGAGGAGCGGTGCCAGAGCGAAGGCGAGAAAGGCGAACTCAAGGATGGTTCGGTTAGGGGAAACCGGGGATCCGGTGGCAACCGTGTCTGGGCAATGCTCACGCTCGCTTTGGCGGCCGACTGTTTCCATCATTCTTCCCCAACGGGCCCGACCAAAGAGGCGCGAGCAAAGCCGAGGCGTATCATCCGGTTTATCAACTCAAGCGGGTCCCATCTTGCGGATGGCTGGCTGAATCGCGTCCGGATCATTTGATGACGGCCTTGAACTTCGTGGCCACTTCACGAAGGTTTTCCGCCCAGTTCAGGGCAAGAGGATCCACAAAGGCAACCTGGCCGCCGATCTCTTTGGCCACCTGCTCGGCGCTTTTGGTAGAAAACTGAGGCTGCACAAAGACCACCTTGATCTGGTGCTTCCGGGCATGCTCGATCAGTTCCTTGAGCTGGGCAGGCTTGGGTTCCTTGCCCTCGATTTCAATCGGCACCTGTTTAAGACCATAGGCGTGGGCAAAATATCCCCAGGCCGGGTGAAACACGATGAATTGAAGTCCCCGTTTGCCTGCCAGGATGCCCCTCAACTCGCCATCGAGTTCCACCAGCATGGTGATGAACGCCTTGTGGTTGGCTTCGTAAGCCGAGCGATGGGCCGGGTCAGCCTCCTGCAGTGCCGTCAGGATATTGCGCGCCTGCACCATTACCAGCGGCGGAGACAGCCAGACATGGGGATCGAGAATGCCGTGGTGATGGTGCTCCTTTTTTTGATCTTTTCCCTCCCCGTGGTGATGGGCGGCCATGGGCATCTTCTGGATCCCATGGTCGGTGTGAGCGATCCGCATCTTCGGATTGGCCGACGCAAGCTTCTTGAGCCAGGCTTTTTCAAAGGTCACGCCTATGGCGAAATAGATTTTCGCCTTTGAAATGGCCGCCATCTGGGCCGGCTTGGGCTCGTAAATGTGCGGGTTGGCGCCCGGCTCCACCATGACCTGAACATCGACCAGATCCTTGGCAATCTGTTCCACAAAGAATTTCTGGGGAACGATGCTGACAAACACCGTTGTTTTATCGGCGGCAGAAACACCTGAGATCGTGCCAAAGCTCATCAGAAGAGAAAGACAGAAAACCTTGAGCAGCCTACGCAACATAATCCACCTCCTTTTTTCTTCATTGGTGTGAGAATCGCAGTCACCCCAGTCCTCTTTCTACAAAGGCTGGCGTGGTAGCCTGATGGCATTCTTCCACCAGAGAGAAGAACGCCCTCAGGCGCATCCGGGCAAACAAATGGAAGGCAAATCAGCAGGCAGGAGGAGCCCTGGGAAATACTTTCGAGAACGCGATACGGTCCGGGATCGTATGCCCGTACAGGGGCCTTTCCATTGGCGTCTTTTGCTGCAGGATCGCGGCTTGAGCAGGAGGGACGCCTTGCCCCAGCACCAGTTGAGCGAAAGACAGGCAAAACGGACAGGTGGAAGGGTCGTGGCCGCCGCACCCGTGGGCCTGCGAACAGCTTATCGCCACACGATGGTTTTCCGCACCCTGGGTGTAGCGAAACTTGCCCTGAAAGCAGGCAGGTGCGCTAAGGTCATGTCCTGTGTGGTGGGTATTGCAAGAACCATGGGAGTGATCCCATGAGGCGAGGTGCAAACCATGAGAGAGGGGTGACAGCGCCAGGAACAACGCTGCCATCATGCAAAAAGCATGACCCCCTATGGTACAGGAGCTTCTCATAATCAAGGCGTCATTCAGAAAGAGAAGGGCATCACTTCTTTTGATCCCTTCAAAGATCTCACCATACAGCCGCCCAGGGATAGATGTCAACGATAATGCAAAATAAATTGCAATAAATACGGCGGTGTTGTATGGTTCCTGTGCATCGGAGGTGCTATGGAAAGAAAGACGATTCAAAAGGATGCGATCAAGGAGGCTTTTCTGTCTAAATCTCGACCCCTGAGGGTCGACGAAGTCCTTCTGATAGGCCGGAAAAAGGTGCGGTCGCTCAACCAGGCAACGGTTTATCGAAACCTCAAATCCCTGGTTGAGGCCGGGTGGTTGAAAACCATTCACCACCCTGAGCTCGGCGTTTTCTATGAACGGGCCGAGCAAGGACATCACCACCACTTCCATTGCCATGCTTGCAATCGTCTTTTCGAGATTCCGGGTTGCGCCCTGAGAAAGAAGGAGTCCGCTCTTCCGGGTTTTGTTGTCGAGCGGCACGAGGTCTTCTTCTTTGGGGTCTGCTCATCTTGTGCGCACACCTGAGTCCTGTGAAACGCATGGAAATGGGGTCTACTCTTGACTCATTTCCGAAAATCCATTCAATCGTCAAAGCACCCCAGCAAGTTTACAAAAGATCGAGATTCTGTTCTTTCCTCATGCAGAAGACGCGGGCCATGAGTCAAGAGCAGACTGGACCCCTTTATCTGACCCCTTTATCACCTCTGTCCCTGCAAAACTCGAACTATCGAATCCATCCGTGGAAAGGAGGTGAGATTCACCAAATAGAGTCGTGAGGCAGGTGGTCTTTATTGCCGCCACAAACCACACCCGGCCCAGTCGGCCCTCCCGGCTGGGCTTTTTCCGTTTCTGGGGACACCCGGAAGGCATCAACCAAGAAAGGAGAAATCACTATGACAAACCACAACGGAAATCAGTTCAGGGACGACGAAATCATCGTTCTCACGGAAAACCGGGATGGGAAAATGGTCAAGAACATTTACCCCAAAATCGGCGGCAGGCTCAGGCTGGCCCATGAAGAGAATGACCAGCTATCCATCACCACGGAGATCATCAAGTAGGATGAGAATCTTGCAGTGGTCAAAGCGGTCACGTCCACCATGAAGGGAAACTTTCCCGGTCTTGGGATGGCATCGGTCGAGAGGGACTCTTCCATTGCGCCCGCGATTCTGGAACTCGCTGAGACCAGAGCAATCGCCCGGTCTTTGCGGTTTGCAGGCTACGGCGTCGAGTATTGTTCTGCCGAGATGACATTGCAACCACCGAATCCCTCATTCACACGGAAAACCAAGGTCGGACGGCTATTCCCTCGCGCATGTAAGATTCTATTCCCCCATAGACCAGTGTCATGGAGCTTGTTTCTTGACCTGCCAAGCGGGCCCACCATTTGAGACCCTCGAACATGTCCCCGGCCAAAGTGCTGGCCGACTTTATCTCAACGGGATGCAAGACGTTGCCTTCTTCGATGATGAGATCAATCTCATGACCACTCTGGTCCCGCCAGAAGAAAACAGGCGATGGGACTCGATGATGGAAATAGGCCTTGACTATCTCGGCAACAATGTAATTCTCGAATAGAGCCCCCCTCAGAGGGTGCGCAAAGAGTTGGTCTTGATTGCGTATGCCTAGCAGAAGGCACGCAAGACCGGTATCGTGAAAATAGAGCTTGGGGCTTTTGATGATGCGCTTATTGAAGTTCCTGTGGTGAGGGAGGAGCAAGAAAATGATGAAGCTGGTCTTCAAGACCGAAATCCACCGCCGGGCCGTGTCTACCGCAGTCCCACAGTCGGATGACAGGGACGAGTAATTCAATAATTGCCCGACACGCCCTGCGCATAATTTCACGAACCTCTCAAATGTTTCCAAATCGCCGATGTTCACCAGGGTCCTGATGTCACGCTCCACGTAGGTCCGCACATAATCCGACAACCAAACTTCCGGCGGTATACCTCGGACGTGGATGGGCGGATAGAATCCCGATCGGATGATTTCCCAGCAATCCAAGCTGGTCTTGCGGTTCGTAAAGAGCTTGTCCGGACTGCCAGGCTCGACCTGTTTCTGTTCCTCAAGCTCTGCCCTGGAGAACGGAAGCAAATGCAGTATTCCGCACCTGCCCGCGAGAGTTTGAGAAACTTTCTCCATGAGCATAAGGTTCTGGGAACCGGTGAGCACAAAGCGGCCGGGGGAAGGATCTCGATCCACTTCGGTCTGGATGTACGATAAGAGGTCCGGGGCGCGCTGCACCTCATCGATGACGGTAGGCCCTTTGAACCGAGCAAGAAAGCCTCGGGGGTCTTCTTTTGCAAAGGTTCTCGAATCCGTTTCCTCCATAGAAACATAAGCGTGCTTGGGAAAGGCAGAAATGGCGAGCGTCGTTTTGCCAGACTGTCTTGGTCCTGTCAGAGCCAAAACGGGGTAGAAGCTTGCATCCCGCAGGAGGTATTTGGTGAGGAGGCGAGGGATCATTTTGGTAATTTACGATTAAATCGTAGATTTGTCAACAAAGGAAAGCGGAGAAGGCCTTGAGAAAGAAGTCAGGTCGAAAAAGAAACTGGCGTCCCCAACGAGATTTGAACTCGTGTTGCCGACGTGAAAGGCCGGTGTCCTGGACCTGGCTAGACGATGGGGACGCTAAAGGGTAGCGTTGGATGGTCACCGTCGAGGCATGTGCCTCAGAAGGGTCCAACATATTCAGTTGTGGTGGGCCGTGCGAGAATCGAACTCACGACCAACGGATTAAAAGTCCGCTGCTCTACCGACTGAGCTAACGGCCCGAAACGTAAATTTCTTTTATAATACCCCCGGGATAGCTTGTCAAAATGTTTTTTGCTTTTCCCGGCTTGGCCTCGGCAGAGCAAAATCCCTGCCCGCTTCACTTTGATAAAGGAAGGAGAAAAACGTTATCACGAAAACACGAAAGGGGGAAAACACGAAAGAAACCCTTTTCGCGATTTCCTGGTTTCGTGGTGAAGGGCAGGGCTGAAGCCCTGGCCTACGAGAGATGGTTTTGCCCCATCAGCCGATTCTGAAAATGTGGCTTCGGATCAGGCTTAGCTCTTCTTCGTTGGGGGGGTAGGGGTAATTCCACTGGATGTCGTCGGGCAGGCAGTTGCCGAAAGGACGGTTGCAGGCGACCTGACCGTCCGGGCCGATGCATCCTGTGGTCATGAACGGCGTCCCCAGGCTGATGATGCTGGCCAGGAGGTCAGCTTCGACACCGAAATGGACGAGGCGCCCCTCGGCATCAAAACCCATGCTGTCAAAAGAACCGAGGCCTTCTTCGATCAGGTAGCGTGCCAACTGAACCCTGAGATACGCCGGCCAGGGGGGTTGTGGCCTTTCGGCCATGAGAGAGCCTTCCTCGGCAAAAAATGCGAAGAGGTGGTTCGCAACGCCCATGTTCCACAAAACCTGCATGAGGGAAACCATCTCCTTTTCGGTTTCACCCATCCCGACCATCAGGTGGGCTCCCACGTGGGGGGGGCCGAACAGCCCGAGGGCATCGTTGATCACCTGCCAGTACTTTTCCCATGTGTGAGGCCCTGACACGCCTCTTCCCCTGTACTTGTCGAAAAGCTCCGGGGTGGCAAGATCGATCGCGATGCCCACCTTCTCGGCTCCGGCTTCCTTCATGGCCTGTAGGTCCTGTCTGCCGATGATCGTCGGGCTGATCAGGAGGGATATGGGAAGGGAAGTCCCGCTCTTGAGAACCCGGGTCATCTCAAGGGTATCCTGTCTGCACTTCCCGTTGGTAATCATGGAAATGCAGGTCCTTTTCACATAAGAGGGGGCGCTGTTGACGGCCCGAACAACCTCCGTCATGGCATAGACCGGCCAGTCCACATGGATAAAACTTTTCTCCTGATAAGTGCCGGGCCTTTTCCAGGCAAGGCCGCAGTAGGCGCAATTGGCGGAGCAGCCCTCGGGATAATGGACGAGGAGATTGACACATCTGTTCACCGCGCCGCGGTACATCCTGCCCCCGACAAGGCCGAGGGACATGGCCGTGGCACGGCTCATCTTGGCGTACTGGGGGCTTTCTATTTTGGGATGCATTATTGTTTCACCACAGAGCCACAGACACTTATCGTGCAGGCGCCTTTTGCTTTCGTAATCCCGATGTTGCGTCTACCGGTTCTCACTAGACCCTCCACCTCTGGTGGAGGACCCGGATAGGCTTCACCGATCAGGGGTGCAAAAAGCCTTCTAGAACAATGTCCCCAGTCTGTACTGAGGGGTTAGGGGAGGGGGGAAAGTGACGGGATTTCATATTCACTTGTCTCACCCCCACCTTACCTCCCCCATCAAGGGGGAGGATGTATTGCAGAAGATTCGGCAAGCTGTGCAATCAAATGCCCCCTTCGATGGGGCTTCCTGAGACCACGTGCTCTGCGAGTGGAGACTAACGCTCTTGCCTCAAGCGAAGCGCTCCTCGAACGAAGTGCTCCTCAAGCGAAGCGATCCTCCATCGCTTATAAGCGTACCTGATTCTCCTTGGCCACGAGGATTGCTTTGGCCAGGGTGGACACATCCAGGCCGTAAATCATGTCATCATGCCAGATCTCAGAGAGGTGCCCCACCACGCTCTCCTCTCTTGCAGACGTCCATTTGAGGGCATTCTCGATGCGGCTGATGTCCTCACTCGTTGAAAAAAAGTCGCCGGTGATCACCACGTTCTCGATAGAACCCCCTGAAAGAGAGAGGTAGATTTCCAGAAGCCCGCCCCGGGTTTTAACACGGCCGACGCCCATCCTTGACCTGGGGTGTTTGTGGGAGAAGATCCAGTCCCTGCTCGTGTACCTTTCCCTGATGAACCTCTCGGTCGTCTGCTTTTCCCACGGGTCAGGCTCATCCGCGGCGAAGTGAATTCCGAATAGCGACTCAAAGGATTCCTGGATCGAGTCCATCACAACGGGCACGGGCACATCCTCTCCCAGCTCCTGCCTGACGGTTGTCATGCGCTGGCTGAAACAGTTGTAGCCCTTGTCGCTCAATTTCAGCAGGGGCGTGCTCATGATATCGGTCATGAGTTCCACGTCGAAATCAACCAGGAAGCTCGTGTGAAAGAGAAGGCTCTTGCCCGTTTCCGACGCCGCGGACAGGCCCGCGATTTTCTTGCCCGCCACCTCCAGGTCATTCTTGGGCCTGAAGTCTGCGGAGATGCCGAGCTGTTCAAGAGCCCTGATCAGCACCTCTCCCACGGACTCGAAGACACCCCCGACACTCCCGCTCTTGAGGCCCGGGCAATCCACATTGATGCCAAGGCCGAGAGCAACCACCTCGGGCCCCATGATGACGGTTCCGCCTCCGGTGCTCCTCCGGTTGTACTCGATCCCCCGGTCCCGGCAGCGGTCCAGCCTGAGGGCTGCCTCAATGTCCTGGTATTTGCCGACGATCACCGAGGGAATGAAAGTGTAGAGATGAAGGACAGGGGGAGAGCCGTGCAGGGCGACAGACTGGGGGAGGGTGTCGTCCAAAGCGAGCCCTTCAGCCGTGGATACGGACCGGGATTCGTTACGAAAAAGGCGCCAACGGGAAGACATGGCGAGGCTCCTAGAAAACT
Organism: Deltaproteobacteria bacterium; assembly: GCA_020060805.1. GTDB lineage: Bacteria > Desulfobacterota > DSM-4660 > Desulfatiglandales > HGW-15 > JAHECH01. Next base: position 9,994 of record JAGUZM010000263.1, read on the forward strand.
TCATATTCCGTGATTGAAATCGCTAACCGTACCAAAACAGGCTGGTGCAAGGTACAGGGCGCAAGGTGTACGGTGCACGGTTCAAGGTGTACAGCACAGTAAGAGGTGCAAGGTACATGGTTCAAGGTGAAAGGGAAGTCACAGGGGACAAGCTCTGCCGTGCCCGCCCTGTGCCTCGCACCGTGTACCGTGCACCTTGAAACTTGTACCTTTGTTACTTCGCTTTTGCCCTTTCCTCCTCCGCCCGCTTAACTTCCGCCTCTAGGAAGTTCGCCAGGGCTTCTCCACGCATGAGGGTGCCCAACTCCTCATCGAGATTGGAGGCTTCAATCACGAGGATCCAGCCCTTTCCGTAGGGGTCCGAGTTGACGAGGCTCGTGTCGTCTTCGATATCCTCGTTGGTTTCGACGATTTCTCCGGATACGGGTGCGACCAGTTTCCCGATCCACTTCCTGGACTGGATCTTCCCGCACACCTCCCCCTGGCTGACCTCGTCCTCGGTGTCCGGGAGATCGACGAACACGATATCCCCCGCCTCTTTCTGGAAAAAATCATTCATCCCGACAGTCACCTTGGTCCCGTCCACCCTGGCCCAGCTATGATCCTTGTGGTAATAGAGCTCATCCGGCATGTTGTACCCTTTGATCACCGCCATCGCACTTAACCTCCCTTCCTCTTACCGTACTCGAATTTTTCTATATCAAAGAAGAAATCACGAAAAAACGAAAGGGCAAAAACAGGGGAAAAAACGTTTCATCTTTTCGTGCTTTCGTGGTTGCTTTCATGAGGTTTTGACTATTCTTTCTGTCTGAACCGGGCTTCGACGGCCCTCGCGTGATTGGGCAGCCCCTCGGCGTGAGCGAGGGTCACCACCGCGTCTTTCAGGCTCGCGAGGCCTTCCTTCGTCAGATGCTGGAAGGTCGGCTTTTTCACGAAGTCATCCACGGAGAGCCCGGAAAACATCCTGGCGCACTGTGCCGTGGGCAGAACGTGGTTGGTGCCGGACGCATAATCGCCAACGGGGACCGGCGCAAAAGGGCCGAGAAAAATAGACCCTGCATGCCTGATCTCCTTCAGGGTGGAGAAAGGGTCGGAAGTGATAATCTGAAGGTGCTCCGGGGCGTACTCGTTGGAGAAAGCGACGGCTTCCCCCATGCTTTTTGCGATCAGGACATGGGAGTGCTTCCTGAGAGAGGAGTCGAAGATTTCCTTTCTCGGGAGGGATGCGAATTCTCTCTCTATGGCTTTGCACACATCCTCTGCCAGCTTTTCTGAAACCGTGACGAGGACCGCCGCAGAGTCCGGGTCATGCTCGGTCTGTGAGAGAAAATCGAGGGCTATGAGGGAAGGGTCACCCGTCTCATCTGCCAGGATGAGGGCCTCGCTCGGCCCTGCGGGTGAGTCGATGTCCACCTGGCCGTACACGATCATCTTCGCGGCTGTGACGTACTTGTTGCCCGGCCCCACAATCTTGTCAACCTTTGGAACCGTTTCGGTCCCAAAGGCGAGGGCGGCAATTCCCCAGGGTCCTCCAGCCTTGAAAATGCGGTCACAGCTGGCGAGTCGGGCGGCGACGAGGGTGGCGGGATGGGCTTTCATTCCTTGGCCGGGAGGGGTCGCGATAAGCGTTTCCTTCACACCCGCCACCCTGGCCGGGATGGCTGTCATGAGCACGGTGCTCGGGTAGGCCGCTCTCCCGCCGGGGATGTAGCAGCCGACCCTGTCCATGGGCCTGATCATACGCCCCGCGACAATACCCTCCGCCACTTCGACGGACCACATCTCCCGGTCCCGCTGGGCCTCGTGAAAGGTCGCGATGTTTTTCGCGGCGATTTTGAGGGCCTCGACCACCTTCCCTTCCACCTGATCAAAAGCTTTTTCGATTTCATCGGGAGTCACCTCCAGGTCGGATGCGGTCACGTCAGCTTTAAACTCCCGGTTCGCCTCCACGAGGGCTTCGTCCCCCCGGGTTCTCACATCCTCCACGATTCTTCGGACATGGTCGTAAACGCCCGATACATCGACCGCGGACCGTCGCAGGATAGAGGCCCGTTTCTGCGGGTTCAATCGCTCAATTCTCTCCGGCTTAATCTTCATCGCCCGGCGCTTCCTCGGTCTTGTTGCTTTTTCCTTTTGCAGAACTCTGTCAAGGCGTCCGTGGTGCTCTGGAACGCCAGTTCGGCCCACGGGATGTCAGCCGGGTGGACAAGGCGGGCTTCCACCGACTCATCCCCGGCCTTCAGGTCCCCGCCCACGGCTTCAGCCAGGTAGGCGATCACCACGGTGATGCGACCGGGATAGGAATAAACCCCGTGGAGCCCTCTGATGCGGGTTTTGAGGCCGCACTCTTCCTCGGTTTCTCTGACGGCCGCTGCCCGCACTTCCTCCCCCCGGTCCACGTATCCCCCGGGCATGACCCATTTCCCCTTCTGGGGTTCGATCCCCCGTTTCAGGAGTACGATTCGGCCATCGATTTCAACAATGGAGCAGGCGACCACCTTCGGGTCCAGATAATAAACGAATTCGCACCTGGAGCAGACGAGTCTCGCCGGTTCCTCGCTTTTCACCACCCGGGATTGAAGCTTTCCCCCGCACACCGGGCAGAAATGAAACACCACCTCTTCGTGCATCATGGTCGCAGACGCCCCGTTCACTGTGGCCGCATGCTTCGATGAAAAAACTCCGCCGTGAGCCAGATATAGTCGGCCATGCCCTTTTCAAGGACGGTGTCCCGGCCCAGGGGCAGGAGCATGATGGTCGCCGCCGACGCCGGATGGCGCCTCAGCGTGCGATCAGGGATCCCGAATTTATGATCGATGTGGCCGTTCCCTGAAAAAACGATCACCTTGTCGCCCGTCAGTCGCAAATGCTCGGCCAGTTTCTCTGCCATGGTTTCGTCCCACACGGCCTGGGCTTCAAAAAAATGGTCGAAGCTCTTCAGCACCTCTTTGGGGTGCCGCTCATAAACAGCCTTCACCTGGTTGCGGTGGGCTTCGTTCTTAAGGTCGATCTCCTGAGCGATCTGGCTGCTTTCCTCGCCATCGAGCGCTCTCAGTCCCTCCCTTGCCACTTTTCTCACGATCCCGGGCGGGGCATTGAGAGCGATGACTCGTATCCCGTGCTGCCTGGCAAGCAAAAGCAGGGGGCGATAGAGGTGATAGTCAAACCCCCAGTTCCCTTGCCAGTCCGCCTCTTTCAGGAATTCTTCCTCGTTGAGTTCTCTTTGAAGATACCGGTCAAGAGTCGCCTGCTGCTTGACCTGAAAGAATTCCATCCCGATGGTGAACCTGACGGAAGTTTCGAGGAGGGCTTGAAGAATCTGTACCTGGATGAGATGATGATCAGGGTTGTCGTGGACCTCACCGATAAAGACGAGATCCTTGGACGCGATCCGGCGGATGAGCTCTTCGAAGGAGAGGGCTTTCCCTGAATCGAGGTCCACGATCTGACCTGTTCTGAAATGGTCAGGGGCACCAAACAACGTGGCGGCAGGGGGAGCCGAAACCTTCATGCCGTAACATCCATAAGTAGAGAGCAAGATGAGCCACAGGAAAAGCAACGCTTGACGACGCAATGGCTGGCCTCCCTTTTTCATGCCCCGATTGGGGGACAATGAACTTGACTCCTCCAATTCCTATCAAATACCCTGGGGCCGTGCAAGCTCAATGTGTCCGGAGGGGAAGGCCCGTTTGACTGCGAATGAAAAAGCTCAAATACAGCTTGATTTAGACCCTCAATCCCTGACGATGATGCTCCCTGAAGGGCCGGGCGTTTATCTTTTCAAGGACGGCTCCGGGAAGATCATCTATGTGGGAAAGGCCAAAAGCCTGAAGAAACGGGTCCTCTCGTACTTCAAGCCTGCCGCAGAGCTGGCCCACAAGACGCGCATCATGATGGGCAGGGCCAAGGGCCTCGACACGATCCTCACGACCAC
>JAGUZM010000625.1 GCA_020060805.1 Deltaproteobacteria bacterium
CCCCTTCCACGGCCATGTTGGCCATCGTAAACCGCTGGTCCATGGGAAGGTGCTCCATGACCTCTCCCCTGAACTCCAGGGACTTGTAGTTCGCCCCTTCGACCCCGAGCAGGCCCAGGGTGTAAAGAATCAGGTCCTTGCCCCCAACCCACGGCCTGAGATGGCCTTCGTATTCCACTTTGATCGTGGGAGGAACCTTGAGCCAGGTCATCCCTGTGGCCATGACCGCTCCGAGGTCCGTGCTCCCCACGCCCGTGGAAAACGCGCCAAGGGCGCCGTAGGTGCAGGTGTGGCTGTCCGCTCCGATCACCACATCCCCTGGCACCACCAGCCCTTTCTCTGGGAGGATGACGTGCTCGATCCCTCCCTCACCCAGTTCATAGTAGTGCCTGATCCCGTGACGCAGGGCGAACTCTTTCATCAGCTTTGCCTGCTCAGCGGAGAGAACGTCCTTGTTGGGGACGAAATGATCGGCAATGAGAGCGATTTTCTCAGGGTCAAAAACCCTGTCCTTGCCGATCTCTTCAAAAACACGGATCGCCAGGGGAGCGGTGATGTCGTTCGCCAGAGCCAGATCCACACGAGCCTTGATCAGCTCACCAGGGCTGACGGATTCAACGCCAGCGTGGGCCGCAAGAATCTTCTCTGTGATGGTCATAGGATGCGGCATGATCGGATTTCCCTTCCAAAAAGTTCTCAGCTCAGAGCGGATCCCTTGAGGGTCAGCAAGCGTCTACTGGAGTACTGGAGTGTTGGAGTGTTGGAGTAGTGGTATTGCCGACAACGCCGGATCCCATATGTGCGCCCTCCAGCAATACTCCATCTCTCCAATACTCCATCACTCCATTTCTTCAGTACTCCAACACTCCATTCCTCCACGTCTTTATAGCGCTCTTTCTTCCGCCGACAGGGACGGATTCTTCTTGAGGTACTCGAGCCGGTTGAGCCCGTTCACGTACGCTTTAGCACTGGCAATGAAGATATCCGGGTCCGCGCCTTTGCCGAGGGCCACCAGGCCGTTCTCCTGGAGCCTCACCGTCACCTCTCCCTGGGCATCCGTGCCGCCGCTGATCGCGTTGATGGAAAAGCGGACGAGTTTTGACCGCGTATGGGTCATCTTCGCGATGGTGTTGAAGGTGGCATCGATCGGGCCGACGCCAAACCCCGCACCCTGAGCCTCGACCCCGTCAATCCGCAGTTTCACCGTTGCCGTCGGAACAGCCACCGTGCCGCTCACCACATTCAAATAGTCCAGCTCATAGTGGTCGGGAACGCGCAGGATTTCCTCGGCGATGAGGACCTCAATGTCCTCGTCCAGGATCTCTTTTTTCTTGTCCGCGAGCTCCTTGAACCGTTCGAAGACCCGATTGAGATCCTTGTCCGAAAGCTCGTACCCCAGTTCGCCCAGCTTATTCTTGAAAGCGTGTCTACCCGAGTGCTTCCCTAGGACCAGGCTATTCTTGGCCAGGCCGACCGTCTCCGGCTCCATGATCTCGTAGGTCATCCGGTTTTTCAGAACCCCGTCCTGGTGAATGCCCGCTTCATGGGCAAAGGCATTCGCACCGACCACCGCCTTGTTGGGCTGGACCATGATCCCCGTGATCATGCTCACCAGCCTGCTCGCGGGGTGAATCTCCTTTGTGTTGATCCGGGATGAGAGCCCGACACGATCCCTTCGGGTGTACAGGGTCATCACCACCTCTTCCAGGGAGGTGTTTCCCGCCCTCTCCCCGATCCCGTTGATCGTCACTTCAACCTGTCGAGCCCCGGCCTTGAGGCCCGCAAGGCTGTTGGCCGTGGCCAGTCCCAGATCGTTGTGGCAGTGGATGCTCAGAATGGCTTTGTGGATACCGGGGGTGTGCTTCAGGACATAAGAAACCAGGTTGCCGAACTCCTCCGGCACGGCATAACCGACCGTATCCGGCAGGTTCACCGTGGTCGCTCCCTCTTCAATGGCAGCCTGAAATACCCGGCAGAGGAAATCGGGATCGCTTCTCGACCCATCCTCGGCCGAGAATTCCACGTTCTCCGCCAAGGTCTTGGCATACCTCACCGCTCCAGCGGCAGCATCCAGCACCTGGGGCCGGGTCATTTTCAGTTTGTGTTCCAGGTGAATGTCGGAGGTGGCGATAAAGGTGTGAATTCTGGGATGGGCCGCATCCCGGATCGCAGCCCACGCTTTGTCGATATCATCCTTAGAGGCCCGGGCAAGAGCCGCAACCTGGGCATTCCGGATCTTGCCCGCGATCAGCCTCACCGCTTCGAGGTCGCCCGGTGAAGCGGCAGGAAATCCCGCCTCGATCACGTCTACCCCCAGCCTCTCCAGCTGTACGGCAAGGCGCAGTTTTTCAGCGGCATTCATGCTCGCACCGGGCGATTGCTCGCCGTCCCGAAGGGTTGTATCGAATATGATGACTTGGTCCATAGGGTTATAACCTCCTGATTCTTGAAAAGGTGACATTCTGGGATTGATACGTTTTTCAGGCGGTTACATCCTGAAGGACCCTCCGCTGATTCCATTCGCCCATGGAATCTGCGGCCGTTCCCTCCCGTACCTTGTCGTTTTCAATGTCCATCGTCATTTTTTCCCGTTCAGCACTTTGGAAAGTTTGTATTGAATGCTGTCCACAAGGGCTTGCCAGCTTGCCTCGATCACGTTTTCGGAAACCCCGATGGTTGACCAGATCTCGCTCGCATCCCTCGACTCAATCTGCACCCGCACCTTGGCTGCGGTCCCCTCATTCCCGTCGATCACACGCACCTTGAAGTCCACCAGCCCCATTTCCTGGATCTGAGGAAAGAATTTGTTCAGCGCTTTTCTCAACGCG
>JAGUZM010000145.1 GCA_020060805.1 Deltaproteobacteria bacterium
CAAAACGGGTGAATACTGGATTTGGGTCACCACCGAAATCTTTATCATGGCCCTCTTCGCCACCAGCCTCAACCTCATTCTCGGTTTCGGCGGGATGGTCAGTTTCGGCCACGCCGCTTTTTTTGGGGTAGGGGCTTACACCGTGGCCTTGCTGATGAAAAAGGCGGGCGCGCCCCTCGTGCTGAGCCTCATGATCGCGCCCTGCGCCGCTGCCGTGACTGCGGCGATCATCGGCTGGTTCTGCGTGCGTCTCACGGGGCTGTACTTTGCCATCCTCACTCTCGCCTTCAGCCAGCTTCTCTACATGATCGCCTTCCAGTGGTACACCTTCACCGGCGGAGATGACGGCATCCACGGCATCCCGAGGCCCGAATTTCTGGGGCCGGTCAACTACTACCTGTTCTGCCTGGTCCTCCTCCTTCTCTGCCTGATGGTCATGAGGATGATCGTCAACTCCCCTTTTGGGCTGACCATCCGCGCCACGAGGGAAAACAGCGAGAGGTCGAAATTTATCGGAATCAACCTGAGGAAATACCAGCTCCTCAATTTCATCATCGCCGGTTCTTTTGCCGGCCTCGCGGGAGGGCTGTTCACGGAGCTCAACCGTTTTGCCCAGACGGAGTTCCTTCACTGGAGCAAATCGGCTGATCCCATCCTGGCCTGTCTGGTCGGGGGGATGTACTCCCTGATCGGGCCGGCTGTTGGCTCCGCCTTTCTCCTCCTTGCCCACATCGTCATCCAGCAGCTTCACCAGGGGCTGGTGGAGGTATGGGCCATTATTCTTGGTTTGATCCTTCTGATTGTCGTCCTCTTTGCGCCGGAAGGCCTGGTCGGTCTTTATGAGAAGAGGGTGATAAGGAAAGTCACCCGATGACGGCGGGTCCCAGAGATTATGGCGAATGACATCCTACAGATCAACGATCTGCACAAGTCCTTCGAAGGTTATGTGGTGATCAGCGGCATCTCCCTGTCTGTGCGGGATGGGGAATTGAGCGCCATCATCGGGCCCAACGGTGCGGGCAAGACGACCCTTTTCAACCTCATCACGGGCTACCATCTTCCGAGCGGCGGGAGCATCGTGTTTCAGGGCAAAGAAATCGCAGGGATGCAGCCCTTCGACATCGTGAGGTTCGGCATTGCGAGAGCATTCCAGAGAACGAACATCTTCCCCAGGCTCACGGTGCTGGACAACATCGTCGCCACGAACATCACCCACCAGAAACGAAACCTCAAGATGTTCGCTCCATTGAAAAAGATGAAAAGCATGTATGATAAGGCCTATGAGGTGCTCGAGAGCGTGGGACTCAAGGAGATGGCTCTTCAGACAAGCGGCACCCTCGCCCACGGCAACCAGAAGAGGCTGGACATTGCCGTGGCCCTCGCTCTGGAGCCGAAGCTCCTCCTCCTGGATGAACCCACGGCAGGGATGAGCCCGGAAGAGCGGTGGCAGATTGTGGAGCTGATTCAGAAGCTCTGGAAGGAGCTCAACATCACGATGGTGTTCATCGAACACGACATGGACGTGGTTTTCAAAATAGCCGAAAAGGTGCGGGTTCTTTCCTACGGCGTGATGCTGGCGGAAGGCACTCCTGAAGAGATCTCGAAAAACAAGAAAGTGATCGAGGCTTATCTCGGAGAAGAGATTTGAGCGCGGAACTGGAAGTCCAGAAAATCAATTCGTACTACGGCCTGAGTCACATCCTCTTCGATGTTTCCCTGGATGTGAACAAAGGAGAAATCGTCGTGCTCCTCGGGAGAAACGGCGCGGGGAAGAGTACGACCATGCTGAGTGTCATGGGGTTGAACCCGCCGAAAACAGGGTCCGTGGCGTATCGAGGACGAGACCTCACGGGCCTCGCTCCCTACAAGATAGCGCGACTCGGGATCGGGTTCGTCCACGAAGACCGGCGGATCTTTCCGGACCTCACCGTGAAAGGCAACCTGGAGGTGGGAAAGAAAACACCAAAGGGGAAGGGGAGGAAGTGGGGGCTGGAACCGATCTACGAGATGTTTCCTCTGCTCAGGAGGCTGGAGAACCGTCAGGGTGGGACGTTGAGCGGAGGAGAACAGCAGATGCTCACGATCGGACGGACCCTGATGGGCGACCCGGATTTGCTTCTTCTCGACGAACCCTCCGAAGGGCTCGCACCCATCATCGTCAAAGTGCTCGGGGCATCGATCGACCGGATGAGAAAGGAGGGAATGACCATCCTCCTCTCGGAACAAAACCTCAAGTTCTCCCTCAAACATGCGGACAGGGCTTTCATCATGGACGACGGGGCGATCAAATTCCAGGGCACGATTAAAGAACTGGAGGAGAACGAGGAGGTCAAGAAACGGTACCTGGCCGTATGAAGAAAAGCACTTTTTTCTTTCGGACCATTCTGCTACAACTCATCTAACCCCATAGCTCGATGTTTCGGAGGAAGGATTCCTTCCCGCACGCCCGGTGCGGCCACAGACAAAAACCATGAAAACGTTCACCCCATTTCCCGGCAGGCGGGGGATCCATCTGCCGACCACCCTGGGCTTCGAGGTGAAGGGAATGGGAAGGTGAGCAAGAGAGGAGGGGTATCATGAAAAAGCGCTTGGTTTTCATCGTTGTTTTGACCCTTGCCGTGCCCTGCCTTTGCGCAACCGCTTTTGCCCTGGACGAAATCGTGCAGAAGAAAACCTTCACCCTGAAGGAGTACACCTGTGTCAGCGGCAAGAAGATCGCTCCGGTCCAGGTCGGCTATGAGACGTACGGCACCCTCGCGCCGACGAAGGACAATGTCATTCTGATCTGCCACTTCTACTCCGGCACCTCCCATGCTGCGGGAAAATACAGCGCGGAGGACAAGGCGCCCGGGTACTGGGATGCGATCATCGGCCCCGGGAAACCTTTTGACACCAACAAGTATTTCATCGTGAGCTCAGACACCCTGGTCAACATCAACCCCAAGGATCCGAAAGTGGTGACCACCGGGCCGGCCACGGTCAACCCCCAAACAGGGAAACCTTACGGCATGTCTTTTCCCTTGGTCACGATTCGCGATTTCGTCAACGTGCAGTACCAGCTCCTGAAGTCCCTCGGGGTCAGGAAAGTCAAAGCCGTCTCGGGCGCTTCGGGAGGAGGGCTCCAGTCCTTCGAGTGGGCTGTGGCGTACCCGGATTTCGTGGAGCGGATCATCCCGGTCATTGCCACGCCGAGGCTCCATCCCTGGCTCATCGGGTGGCTCAAGCTCTGGGGAGACCCGATCAAGCTGGACCCCAGGTGGAACAAGGGCGACTACTACGGAAAAGAAGAGCCCAAGGACGGGACGGCCTACGCCTTCATGCTGATCACCTTGAGCGCCCTCTGGGAAGAATGGGCTGAGAAAAGCTTTGAGCGAAAGTGGGCGGATCAGGCCAAGAACCCCTTTGATGCCATGGAGAATGAATTCCTGGTGGATGCCGCTTTATACAAAGGTGCCCTGGGGAGGCTGGCCACCGCGGACGCCAACTCCATGCTCTACATGAACAAGGCGGCGGCCCTGTTCGACATCGGCCGCGGATTTCCTTCTTACGAAGATGCCGTGAAGATCGTCAAAGCGAAGGTGCTGATGATCGGCGCGGATACGGACATCCTTTTCCCCGTGTCCCAGATCAAGAGCCACGCGGAGATCTTCAGGAAAGCGGGAAAGGACGTCTCTTACTTCGAGATCAAGAGCGGTCTCGGTCACCTCGGCGGTGTCCTCGCCATCACCCAGGCCGCCCCGATGATCGCCTGGTTCATGGAAAACTGACTCCGGGCGTTTTGACCTCCCGGGACTCAGGTTCCTCACCCAAAAAGAGTTTGCTCTCCGGGGCTTTTTTCATGTAAGGGTTTAGTGACGTCAGCGTTTCGTATCCTTCCCCGGATAAGGGAGAAACTTGGAGGGTTAGCATGCAAAGACGAAGAAAGCTGGGAAGGGGAGTGGCTGTGGTGGGGGCGGGTATGTCCAAGTTCGCCATGTTCAAAGACAAGGACTCCAAAGACCTGTTTGCTGAGGCTTTCAGGGAGATGCTGTCCTCCGTGGACAAGGGCCTGGACCCTGCGGACATCGACGCCCTTTACCTGGGCAATTTCTCGAACGACTTCTTTGCCCATCAGTCGCACTGGGGACCGATCATCTCGGACCTGATAGGCCATGCGCCGAAGCCTGCCACGAGAACCGAGGGAGCCTGCGCGTCGAGCGCCCTCGCGTTCCGGGAAGGGGTTTTTTCGATCGCTTCCGGGTTCTACGACATGGTTCTCGTGGGCGGGGTCGAAGACATGTCCAAACGCACCACGGAGGAAGTCGCCGAAGGGCTGGCCCTGGCGACGGTGCCGTATGAAGGGAAGGTGGGGTTCACATTCCCGGGAGTTTTCGGCGCCGTGGCGACGGCCTATTTTGCGAAGTACGGGGCGAACCGGGAGCACCTGATGAACGTGACCATCAAGAGCCACAACAATGCCCCTCTGAACCCGAAGGCTCAATTCCCCATGACCATCCGGGACATCATGTCCGCCAAGATGGAAAGCCTTCGCAAGCGGGGTCAGGGGGTGCCGGAATGGAAGGATGAAAAGGACTTCCTGCGAGATCCCGCGGCCAACCCGGTGGTGGCGTGGCCCATGCACCTCTTCGATTGCTGCCCGATCAGCGACGGCGCCAGCTGCATCCTTCTGGTCGCTGAAGACATGGCCAGGAGATTCACGGACGATCCCCTGCACGTGGTGGGGATCGGCCAGGGAAGCGGCAGGGGGTTCCACGCTAGCGCGGACATGACGTATTTCGAGGCCACCCGTTACGCGGCCCAGGAAGCTTACGGCATGTCCGGCCTGACGCCGAAGGATGTGCAGTTTGCGGAAGTGCACGACTGCTTTTCCATCGCCGAGCTCGTGCACATCGAGGATCTCGGGTTCTTCAAACCCGGAGAAGGATACAAAGCGGTCGCTGAGGGCCAGACGAGGCTGGACGGGCCAAAGCCGATCAACACGTCCGGCGGGCTGAAGTGCAAGGGACACCCGGTCGGTGCGACGGGCACCTCCCAGCTCTACGAGGTGTGGACCCAGCTGAGAGGCAAAGCCGGGAAGCGTCAGGTCCCGATCAAGGATCTGCGTATCGGCGGAGCGCACAACCTGGGTGGGACGGGCGGAACCTGCACCTTCACGATTCTCGAAAGGAGATGAGCGAAATGGAACAGAGACCTTTCAGTGACCATTCCTACAACCAGTACCTGAACGAAGAGAAACTGATGGGATCACGGTGCAAGAAGTGCGATGCCCGGTACGTGCCGCCCCGGTCGTTGTGCATCGAGTGTTACCGCTCTGATATGGAGTGGGTGGAAATGAAGGGCCAGGGGAAGCTTGCGGCCTTCACGGCCATCACCATCGCTCCTCCTTTCATGATGGCCCAGGGCTACGACCGCAAGAACCCCTATTGCTCCGGTGTCGTGGAACTCGATGGGGGCGGTCGGGTGGATGCCCGCATCGAAGGGGTGGACCTCGCCCATCCCGAGAACATCAAGGTGGGCATGCCCATGAAGGTCAAGTTCATTCATCGTGAAGGCAGCGAAAAGCAGGAGACCTATCTCGCGTTTGAGCCGGCATAACCCGCGGTCTTTTGGGGTGTCTCTAAACGTGACGGGCAAACACGACAGGGAGGGTCAAGAAAAATCGTCATAACGTCAACCATCCGGGCCGGTGAACCGGGCCACTGATTCGAGCGCCGGTCTGGGTGAGAACGAGGGCGTGGAAGGCTCAGACATGCGGCTGAAGGACA
>JAGUZM010000105.1 GCA_020060805.1 Deltaproteobacteria bacterium
CCGGCCCACCTTCCTTTTCCTGTTGCAGAACCGGCAGTAGACGGCGCACTCGTTCGAGACGAGAAACAGGACCCTGTCAGGGTACTTGTGGGTGAGCCCGGGGACGGGCGAAAAGCCCTCCTCCTGAAGAGGGTCTTCGTATCCTCTCGTATCGGTGATTTCCCGGATGTCGGGTACGCACTGGTTGTAAATGGGGTCCCCTTTTCCCTTGATAAGCCCGAGATAGTAAGGATTGATCCGCATGGGATATCGCTCCACCACCCTTTCAATCTCGCCGGGGGAGGCGGCTGGCGGGTAGGCCTCCAAAGGCACGGCAGAAGTCAGGCTTCCGGAGAGAATGTCTCTCCAAGAATCCCCGCTTTCGTCACGAGAAACCCTGTTGTGAGATTCCTTCATCATTTGCTGCAAAGCTGATATCCGTGAATTAAATTCCGGTCTATCTGCGGTCTGGAAAAATCAAAATCTAACCTTAATCAAAATGCCCCCTCTTTTCAAGGAAAGAGAGAGGTTTTGGGGTTTCATTGACAGGGCGATAGAATGTGACTACAATGACCACAATGGTTTAAATCGAGGTATAATCATATGTCTTCAATCACTGTCGGCGTGAGGGAAGCCAGGCTCAGCCTGAGCAAGCTGCTAAAACAAGTCCGGAAGGGGAAGCGGGTGATCATCACGGACAGGGGGGAGCCCATCGGTAAGATTGTTCCAATCGGTAAAGAAGATCTTTCTCCCGAAGACCTGTTGAAATCCATAGAAGAAAAGGGAATCGTCCAGCAACGGGACAAAAAACGGCTGAAGATCCCTCGACCTGTGAGGATATCTCACAAGATCGATCTGCAGCTGATGCTCCAGGAGGATAGGGGCCGCTTATGAGCCTGCCCGCGCTTGTTTACTGGGATGCCTCTGCCATCCTGTCAGCGCTCGTTGAGGATGAGCATACGGAGCGAGCTCAAGGGTGGATCGAAAAGGAAGGGATCCACTTCATCTCCACTCTGGCATACGCAGAAGTTATTGCGGTGCTGGAAAGGCTCCGTCGTGTTGACCATGTTTCGAGTAAACTCATCGATAGCGCCATAGAGGCTCTTGAGCAAGGTCCCTGGCAGAGGGTAAATCTTGAGCCCGAATGGACAGAAATGCGCTCCCTGTCTTCTCAATGGTCGTTGAGGGGCGCAGACCTGTGGCATCTTTCGATGGCTTCAGCCCTGAGCAAAGAGATAGGGGATCTGGTGTTTTTGGCCTTCGACAAAAGGCTTCATCTGGCGGCCAAGGGCATGGGGTTTCGGGTATGAATATGAGTGTCATAGATGTGATGAAAGAAAGAAGAAGCACCAGGGCATATCTGGATAAACCGGTGGAGAGGGAGATCCTTGAAAGGCTGTTGTCCCTGGCCACCCAGGCGCCCTCCGCGATCAACCTTCAGCCCTGGGAATTCGTCATCGTCTCAGGAGAGGAAAAGAAGCGGCTGAGCAAGCTCCTGGTGAAACGGATGAGGGAGCGGAACATCTCCTGCGGCCCCGGAGCAAAAAAGCCGCTTTCCGAGCATTTCGTGGAGAGACAGAGAGGCTTGCTTCAGTGCATGCTTCCCAACCTTCCCGAAGGCACCCGCTTCGACGACTTCATCAACGAGGGGAGCTGCAATTTCTACGGCGCGCCCACGGCAATCATCATCACCCTGGACAAAGTATTCTCCAGTGCCCGTCTCACAGACATCGGGATCACCTTAGGGTATCTCGTCCTTGCGGCCCACGTCATGGGCCTCGGAACATGCCCGATCGGGCTCATCACCGCTTTTGATGACGATATCCGTGAGCAGCTCAACATCTCCGAGGAAAAGCAGGTGGTGGTGGGGATTGCCGTCGGTTACAGGGACGAGTCATCCCCCCTCAACAAATCAAGATCCGACAGGGTCCCGGTGAGCGATGTGGTCAAATGGAGAGAGTGAAGAGGAGCGGCGCTATCGCGCCTTGAGGAGCGCTTCGCAAAGCGCAGCTCGAGGATCGCCCCTGGCGGGGCTTGAGGAGCGGCCTTCGGCCTTGAGGCAAAAGTAAAAGAGAGATAAAAAGATCAGCTTCCTTTCTTCAATGAATGGATAAGGCCATGAAGTTTGCGATCAAGGTTTTCCGCTTTTTCTCTTATTCGTACGACACTGTCATCGCCAATTAATCTTCTCCTATTCAAGACTTCTATCAAGGTCAACAGTTCAAAAAGCGATCCTTCCGCAATATACAGAAACTGAATAAACTCCTTCTTGTACTGTCTCCCTTTCCCTTCGGCAATGTTCTGCGCAATACTTGTTACGGCCGCTTCGGCCTGGCCGATGACCCTCACATATTTGTTCGGAGGCACCGATTCCAGAAGGTCCAGCACAAAGTCAGCCAGATCAACAGCGAGTTGCCACACCTCGAGTTTCTCGAAGGGGAAAACGAAATTCCGTTCACCTCTCGTTTCCATGTTGCCACCCCTCTCTCTTTTCTTTGGGCCTCAAGGCGCGGTAGCGCCGCTCCTCAAACGAAGTGCTCCTCAAGCTGCGCTTCGCGCAGCGCTCCTCATGGCGAGCTCTTTGTTAAAAGAGCGAGTCCATGAGCGATTTGATGGATTCAATCCCGATCAGTTCAATCCCTTCGAGGTGGGTGCATCCTTCCAGGTTGCTCTTGGACAGGATGCATCTTGTGAAGCCTAGCTTTTTCGCCTCCTTGATCCTCACCTCAGGCTGGCTGACCCCCCGTATTTCACCCGCGAGTCCCACTTCGCCGAATACGACGAGGCTCTTGTTCAGGGGCCGGTCGAGGAAGCTGGAGACCATGGCGCAGACGATGCCGAGGTCCGCCGCAGGCTCATCCACCCTGAGCCCCCCCGCAACGTTCACGAAGATATCCTGGTCCCCCATTTCAAGCCCCAGCCTTTTTGCAAGGACGGCAACGAGAAGAGAGATCCGGTTGTGATCCACGCCGATCGCCGTCCGCCTCGGCATTCCGAAAGGGCTCGGCCCGACCAGGGCCTGGATCTCCACCAGCAGAGGTCTTGTGCCTTCGAGGCACGGGATCACCACGGAGCCGGACGCCGCCTCGGGCCTTTCTTCCAGGAAAATGCGCGA
The DNA here is from genome assembly GCA_020060805.1 of Deltaproteobacteria bacterium. Lineage (GTDB taxonomy): Bacteria > Desulfobacterota > DSM-4660 > Desulfatiglandales > HGW-15 > JAHECH01. The sequence continues at coordinate 3,095 of JAGUZM010000105.1, forward strand.
CGGGTTGCTGACCTCGGAAAGACCCGAATCCTTCATCTCGAATACACCGATCTCGTTGGTCGACCCGAAGCGGTTCTCCACGGCCCGGAGAATCCTGAAAGCATGCGAGCTGTCCCCTTCGAAATACAGGACCGTGTCCACGAGGTGTTCGAGCACTTTGGGGCCTGCGATCGCGCCGTCTTTCGTCACATGGCCGATCAGGAAGGTCGGGACCCCTGTTTTCTTGGCCCAGTTGAGGAGCCGGGCCGAGACCTCCCTCACCTGGCCGACGCTTCCCGGAGCCGAGGGAAGAGCCTCGGTGTACATCGTCTGGATAGAGTCCACCACGAGAAGCGCGGGCTTGAGATCATCCATTCTTTCGAAAAGATGCTCGATGCACGTTCCGGACAGCACATAGAGATCCTTCGATTGGACGGAGAGGCGTTGCGCCCGGAGCTTAATCTGCTGGGGGGATTCCTCTCCCGAAAGGTACAGCGCTTTGAGGCCCTGCAATGAAAGCACCGCCACCGCCTGGAGAAGGAGCGTCGACTTCCCGATGCCGGGATCACCGCCGATCAGTACCAGGGAGCCCGGCACAAGGCCTCCTCCCAGGGTGCGGTCGAATTCCGCGATCCCTGTCTTGAGCCTCAGTTGGGGGTCGAGGGATATGGAGTCAATCGCCTGCGGTTGGCCCATGGCAAAGTACGGGGCTCCCTTGGTCGGGAGGTCAGGGGATTCCTCCACAAAGGAGTTCCACTGCCCGCAGTCCGGGCACTTTCCCATCCATTTGGCCGTCTGAAAGCCGCAGCTCTGGCAGACGAAAACGAGCTTGGGCTGCTTCACCATCGTCCCCCTCTACCCCTTCTCCTCTACATTTGCCCTGCGCCCCTGCCAAAAAGGACATCCAGGACCGATTCCGTGTAACCCTTTTCCTTCTCTGGCCTCAGCCCGTGTTTTTCATAAAGGAAGGCCATTTCTCGGCTCCATCTTTCATTCTCCACGCGGCCCTTTTCGAGCTTTTCGTTGACTGCTTTGATGAGGCTTGGGTCCTTGAGCTCGATCGCAAGCATTAAAAGCTTGAACCCGTCCAGAAGGGATTCGGCCCCAAGGATGTATGTCCGGTGCAGCTCGCGCACTTCCTGAGTCTCGGGCCTGATTTTTCTCAGCTCTTGGAGGAATCGCGTGTAAAGAGGAATGACCCAATTTTGGAGGGTCGCGTAGACTTCTTCGTCAGACTTGTAGTTCGGCCCGGTCACCGCGGCGTATTGTTCGAGGGACTTCCGTTCCAGTTCCGCAATCTGCAGAACCCCTTGATTGACGTATCTCGTGAGGTCGAGGGCTACGGGGTCCGCAGCGCACCCGACCACAAGTGCACCAATCATCAGGATGCTGATCATCCCGAGCCTTTTCATCCGTACCCTCCAAAGTCCGTCGAATCGAGCGCATCGAACAGGGAGCGCCCTTCAGCCTTAAGGTTAAAGGCAGCTGCGTCCGGGCGGGTATGGGCGCCGTTTCTGCAGTGACTGCAGGGAGGGCGCCGTACTTTTCACGACTTAACTGTGGGGGAAGCCGCGGCCCCGAGCTCAGGCGAGGGGAACGTCGGAGGGGGCAAAACTCCCCCATAGATAAGTCGTTGAAAAGACCAGCCCGGGAGGCTGGCCGCCCAGGCGGCCTTGGAACGAAAGAAATGGCGGCCATGCCCGCCGGAAGGAGCGCTTCGCGCAGCGCTCGTCAGCTTGGCCGATGAGCCTCACGTATTTGTTCGGAGGCACCGATTCGAGAAGGTGCAGCACGAAGTCAGCCAGATCAACCGCAAGTTGCCACACCTCGAGTTTCTCAAAGGGGAAAACAAAATTCGGTTCACCTCCCGCTTCCATGTTGCCACCCCTTTTTGTTATCTTTGAGCCTCAAGGCGCGGTAGCGCCGCTCCTCCAGCACCAGGGAACCTGGTGTGCTCCTCAAGCTGCGCTTCGCGCAGCGCTCCTCAAGGCGCGTCAGCGCCGCTCGTCAACTTCGCCGCGCAAGCGGCGAAGTTGACTTTGCTCTCCGTCTCTGCTAAACGCAGGCTTGCTCTTTTGCTCCGCCCCCTGAGTACTAACAGGATGCTGGTCCTCTTTTATCAGCGCGTAACGCGGCGTGTCAATCTTAGTCACGAGTGACGGGTGACAAGTAATGAGATGAAAACATCCACTTGTAACTCGTCACTTGTAACTCCTCTTTTCGAACTTTCTTGTCAAGGATATTGCTTTTGACTTTCCAGAGCATAAAGACCCCCTCGATCCGGACCCCGCTGAAATCCTCAAGGCAAATCTGCAAGCTCTTCCTCGCGCTGTTCGTTACGCTCCTCTCAACCGTAGCCTATCAACCCTCAGCCTTCTGCCGCGATGACCCATTCGACAATTCAGCCAACTGGGGCGGCACGGGTCTGATGGAGACCCCTACCGCTCGTGTTCTGCAGGACGGGGCGATCCGATTCGGTGCGGGCCAGGCCCTTCCTTTTCGCTGGGTTTCAGGCAGCATGGGCGTCTTCCCGGGTCTCGAGGTGACCGGTCGGGTCACGGAGATCACCAACATCCCCTCCGGGTTGGGGCCGGGTTACGGGGCAAACAAGGACAAAGCCTTTGCTGCGAAGTACCAGGTCATCCCTGAGTCAAAATGGCTGCCCGCCGTCGCGGTGGGTTGGGATGATTTCCAAGGCACCCAGCTTTTCGAGTCCCGGTATGTCGCGGTCAACAGGCAGATCTTTCCCTTCGATTTCACATTGGGTTATGGAAACAAGCGGCTCGACGGCCTCTTCGGCGGGATCGAACTCTCGGCGCACCCGAAACTCAGTTTGATGGCCGAGTACAGTCCGATCTCGTACGAAAAAGATGCTTCCTCGGCCAAAGGTGTTCCCGAGGGCGCGAACTCCCCTGTCAATTTCGGCATGCGATTCAAGCCCTATCCCGGTATTCATCTCGGCCTGTCCTACCAGCGTGGACAGGAAGTCGGCATGATGCTTCATTTCCAGGGCGGCATCGGTAAACCGATCCTTCCCCGAAGAGCTGATCCTCCCCCTCTCGCCCCTGTGGATAGAACGCCTTTCCAGAAGCGAGATATGAAGCAGATGGTCGGACAGATCCATGAAGCGATCCATCGGGCGGGGTTCTCAGGGGTATCCGTTTACACGGACATTGAAAATCTAACGGCGGAATTTGAAAACACCATGTACCTGTCCGATCAAAAAGCAGTAGGAAGGGTCCTCCGCATCCTTCTCCTCCATTCCCCTTCGGATACGAAAAGACTGGAGGCTGTGATCAAGAGAAGAGGCATCCCTCTCCTGAAAGTTTCTGTCGCCCCGGATCACCTGGAGAAATACCTTTTTGACGAGATCCCGGAGGACGTATTCCACAAACTGGTCATCGTGCGGACTGTCGGCGAAACGGAGAACGAGGACCGCATCGCAGCAATCGAAGCTGATGATCCCAAGCTCCTCTATGGTTGGGGAATCAAACCTGAGTTCACCCCCTACCTAAATGACCCTTCAGGTTTTTTCAAGGCCCGGGTCGGTGTGCAGCCATGGGCCACTCTGAATCTCTGGGAGGGTGCCTAGCTCTATTCCAACCTGGAAATCCCATTTTATTCGAATATCAGTTCGAGTAACATTCCCACTCCCGATGCGGTGAGGAGCGATTCGTGGAAATACTTGACCGATGATATCGGCTTTGACAGGCTCCTCATCGACCAGATTGTCCGGTTGTCGGAAAGGACTTTTGGCCGCCTGAGCTTCGGTTACCTTGAGTTTATGTATGCCGGAATGAGCGGAGAAGTCCTCAGGTTTTTCGGAGATGGGAACCTGGCTCTCGGTTTTGAAGCCGATTGGGCGAGGAAACGAGAGCCGGGATCGAGTGTTGGGCTCCTTGACCTCAAGGTTTATGACCTCCTGGCGAATGCCTACATTCATTTTCCTTCGCTGGGCATAACCGTACTGACCCAGTATGGCCGATTCATTGCCGGAGACGTGGGATGGCTCTTCACGGTTAGCAGGCAGTATGATACAGGGGTGACGATAGGCGGCTGGTATAGTTCTACGGACACCAGGGACCTCCCCGCTTCCTACGATCAGGGATATAACGAGAAGGGCATTTTCATATCTGTCCCCTTCAGAATCTTCTTGACAAAGGACTCTCCTCAGAGATATACGTACGCCGTCGCACCATGGACGAGAGATGTAGACGCAAGAATCTATAAATGGCAAACGATCCATGGCGTGGCGGGTGATTTGATGCCGGGCGCGTTTAAGTCGAGGTTAAACCAACTGAGAGAATGATTTCCCCCTGTTTCAGATTTCAACCATTCGAGTAAAACTTCTTCCCATCGATTTCGTGTTCTTGAGGTAGACACCTGCGTGTAGGAAAAGGAGCATTGAAATGGCAAGGGTTGGCGTTTTCGGCAAAGCAATAGCTGTGGGTCTTTTGCTCCTGTTCGTCGCTTCTTTATTCCCAGCCGCAGTATTTGCTCAGGCGCCGGCGGCAGGGACCGGAGCGGCAACAACAGGGGGTGGTGCGACCGGGACCGCGGCAGCGGGAACGGGTACGGCTGCTACGGCCGGAGCGGCAGGCGCCGGTGGTGCATTGGGGCTGAGCACCACGACGATTATCGGTATCACTGCAGCCGCCATTGCCGCGGGAGCCATTGCTGTAGGAGCAGCCAGCAGCAGTACCTCCGGTGCGGTAACTCCGGCTCATCATTGAGTTTCACTTAACCTGACTTTTCTTGAGAGGATAGAGCGGCAAAACCGCTCTATCCCTTTCTTGCCTCTGGCGACTTACCTCCCACTCGACCCTAAGGCGTCCCTGGTCTCATCTTAATCTTCCGAATTTTCTTGACAAACGTTGTTTCAGAGACTTATACATAAAGTTCATGTCTTGGGGGTTACGCTTATTCTGACCGCGCTATTGCAAGCCCTAGGGTTTTCGAAATGGTTCACGGCGAGAGTCTATCAATCCTGGACTCTCCGGCCTGCATGCTTAAGTTGATCCAGGGTTCACAAGCAGGCAAAAAATGGCTGATTAGAAGGAGACAAAAATGAGCGTGGCAACAGCGAGAGTCTTTAAGAAAATGGCGGCAGCGAGTCTCATCGTGATGATAGCTGTTTCTCTTGTTTCAGCCGATGCTTTTGCCCAAGCCTCTGCGCCTGCAGCCGGGGGCGCAGCAACAGGAGCGGGTGCGGCCGGCTCTGCGGCAGCGGGGACAGGCACGGCTGCTGCTGCGGGTACTGCCGGAGCCGGCGCTGCAGCCGGCCTGAGCGCTGCGACCATCGTGGGATTAGCTGCAGTTGGTGTAGCGGGTTTAGCGATCGCTGTCGGCGCTTCAACCGGTGGAGGCGGGGGTGTGACTCCCACGACGCACCATCATTGATATTCTGAATTCTTTGTTACTTCAGGGGATAGAGACTTCCATTGCCTCTATCCCTTTTTGCTTTCTATTCCCTTTGTCTTTCCCTTGGTTGATCCCGGTCTTATGTTGTCTGGGTTTTTCCGTCATTTTTTTGTTACTGTTCACTGATCACTCATCACCCATCAGGCGTCACGGGTTTCCCTTTTTTCCTGTCTTGGTGGCTGGACTTTTCATCTTTTCTCTTGCAACTTAAGGCAGTTCGAACTTTGGGCACTCGCTTTTGCTCATCACCCTTTTTTTGGCTTTTCACAAAACTTGACTCCTTTAAATGCTTCGTGTTATTTGAAATTTTTGCAGGATTACTAACCCACTGCCCGGTTCCGCCAAAAAAAGGAGGGCTTTGATCGATGGTGATTCGCAGGATTGTATTGGGAGACGCCCTCCTGTTTTTCATTTTTCCCCTTTTCTTCCTCTGTGATCTGGTCCTCGCCCAGACTCAGCAGGCCCAGACCGGTCAGACCCCGCTCATCCAGCCTTCATCTCAGCTCGAAAGAATCAAGAAGGACTTCACCCGCCTTTCCTCTGAGGAGAAGCTGAGAGAATTTGCAACCCTCTCTCAGAACGAGAAAAGGCTGCTATTCAAGTCCCTTAGCCCTCAGGAGCAGGGGCTCCTTTTCCAGAATATCACCGACGCCGACCGGGCGTCTCTTTTCCAGGATTTGAGCGAAGGGGAGAAAGAGAGGCTTTTTGCAGGCCTCGGCGATCTCGGCAGGAAGCGGCTCATCGAAGGTTTGTCCGGAGAAGAAAAGATGAAGGTTTTCTCCAAAATGAGCGTGGAGCAGCGGGAGGAGCTGCAACGGGTCTACCCGGACCTGGAAATCCGGGAACCTGCACCGCCGAAGGCGCCCAAGCCTGAAAGAGAGCTGTCGGGAATCGAGAAGATCATGTCAGGCCAATTCCCTACAGAGATTTCTCGAGACTTGCGCCAATTCGGGTACGATTTCTTCGAAAGGGAAAAACCCTCGTTTACGCCCATCCTCGACGTGCCTGTCGGCCCCGAATATATGATAGGACCGGGCGACAGCTTCACCATCCACCTCTGGGGCAAAGCGGAGCAGACCTACACTGTCGCCGTGACGAGGGACGGGAGCATCATCATCCCCCGCCTGGGCGCGGTCGAAGTGAGCGGCCTCACGTTTGCCGAAATGAGGCGTCTCCTGAGCAGAAAGTTCAAGGAGTACTACCCCGAATTCGAGATGAGCATCACCATGGGCCGGATTCGGACCATCGAGATCTTTGTGGTGGGCGAGGCCAAGAACCCCGGCACTTACTCGGTCAGCTCCCTTTCTACGATCATCACCGCCCTTTTTGCCTCAGGAGGGCCGACCAAGAACGGAAGCCTCAGGGACGTGCGGCTCTTCAGGGCCGGCACCCTCGCAAAGCGGCTGGATCTCTACGAGTTCTTCATCAAGGGTTCCAAGGGGAACGACATCCGGCTCCAGCCCGGTGACACCATCTTCATCCCGGTTCTTGGCCCGGTCGTGGGAATGGCCGGTTACGTCAAGCGGCCGGCCATCTATGAAATGAAGGGAACGGAGAGCATCGAAGAGATGCTCGAAGTGGCCGGCGGGGTTCTGCCCCTGGGCTATCTTCAAAACGTGGTGGTGGAGCGGATCAAAGGCCACGACAAGAGGGTGGTCAAAAGTTTCAACCTCGACCCGGCGAACGTCAGGAGCGACGAGAATCTCAGGATGCGCCTCCAGGACGGAGACGTGATCAAGGTCTACCCCATCCACAAGAGGGTGCGCCAGGTTGTGTACCTGGAGGGCCATGTCAAGCACCCCCGGGAGTATGAATTGAAACCCGGGATGCGGCTCCGGGACATCATCCCATCCTACGATGCCCTCCTTCCGGAGCCCTACAAGCCTCAGGCCGAGATCATCCGCCTGATGCCTCCCGACCTTCACCCCAAAATCCTCGCTTTCGACCTGGGCAGGCTCCTGGCTGAAGACGAGAGCCAGAATCTCCTGCTCCAGGACATGGACCGGGTGATCGTCTACAACACGTGGGAAAAGAAGCAGATCCCGGAAGTCTCTATCAAAGGCGCCGTGCGTAGGCCCGGGTACTACAGGCTTTACCAGGGAATGACCGCGAAAGATCTCATCTTCCAGGCCGGAAACCTGACGGACAAGGCCTCTTCTGAAAATGCGACGCTAACCAGGATCATCGCCCGCGAAAAGGGAACCGAGACTTTGACCCTCGGTTTCTCGCCGAAGGGGGCCATGAACGGGGAGGTGCAGCACAACCTGGTCCTCCAGAAGGACGACACGGTCCACATCCGGGATATCCCCCAGTATAGCCAGGCCCTGGAGCGAAAGGTTTTCATGGAAGGCGAATTCCTCTTCCCCGGCGAATACACCTTTGCGGAAGGGGAGCGCCTGTACGCAGTGATCCAGCGGGCCGGCGGCCTCACGCCGGAAGCATATCCCTTCGGCTCCGTGTTTCAGCGTGAAACCGTCAAGAAAGTCCAGGATGAACAGCTGAGGCAATACATCGACAAGCTGGAGGAGGATATCCTCACCCTGAGCGCCCAGGCGACTTCAGGAGCTTATGACAAGGATCAGGCGGCGGTCATCCAGCAGTCCCTGGCGTCCAAGACTCAGTTGCTGGAAAAGCTCAAAACATCCCGGTCCACGGGCCGGATGGTCATTGATCTGATCGAGGTCATGGCCCTCCCCGGTTCCCCCTACAACTTCGAGCTGAGGCCGGGAGACCGCCTGATCGTGATGAAAAGGCCGGACAGCGTGAACGTCCTGGGTGAGGTGTACAACCCGACGGCTCTGCTGTACGAAAAAGGGAAGACCGTGGGCCACTACCTCAACCGGGTGGGCGGGCCCACGGAAAATGCGGAAAAGGAAGAGATGTACGTGGTCAAGGCGAACGGCTCGGTGATCAGCAAGCAGCAGACGACCGGATACTATGACCTTGCCCTGTGGGACTACGAAAAATACCGTTGGACCATGGGCGGGTTCAATTACGTCGTCCTCGACCCGGGCGATACAATCATTGTGCCGAAGAAAGTGGAAGCCTTTGCGTGGGCGAAAATAAAGGACATCACCCAGATCCTGTACCAGATTGCCGTCTCAGCCGGTGTCCTGGTGGCCGCATTCAAATAGCGCGTTGTCTTTTTAACTTATGACCACCGACCACCGACAACGGACAACCCACAACCGACAACGGACCACCGACAACCGACGACCGACCACTGACAACCAACAACCGACAAAGGACCACGGAGCACGTACAACACACAACCAACAACCGACAACCGACAACGAACAACGGACCACTGACAGCTGACAACGGACAATCAATCATGAACGACATAACTCAACAGCCTGCCCCCCAACATAGCCCCCCACCCCCCTATCCAGACTCCGAAGACGAGATCAAACTCACAGACCTCCTCCTTGTCCTTCTCAGGCGGAAGAAATTCATCGTAATGTGCGTATCTGCTGTTATTCTGGTATCCGTCACCGTCAGTCTCTCTCTGCCCTTCGTGTACACGGCGACAGCAAGGATTCTACCCCCACAGGAGTCAGGTTCTGCCGCGCAATCCCTATTCTCCCAGGCGAGTGGAGCGATCGGCGGGCTGGCAGGAGTTTTTGTGAGTGGAAAAACCACCTCCGATCTTTATGTCGGCATCATGGGCAGCCATGCGGTTGCAGATATTCTGATCGATAGGTTCAATCTCAAGGAGTACTACAAAAGCCGGTATAAATCGGATCTGTACAAGATCCTCAGCGGCATCACGAAGATCAGCGTAGATAGGAAAACCCAGATCATCAGCATTTCTGTGGACGACAAGGATCCCGAGAGGGCTGCCGATATGGCCAACGCCTACGTGGAGGCGCTTGACCAGATAAACCGTAAACTGAATTCGACAGAGGGACATCGCAAA
>JAGUZM010000507.1 GCA_020060805.1 Deltaproteobacteria bacterium
ATAAGAGAAGATCCTCCCCCAAGAACCCTTTTTTACTCGAGTCGAGGCGCCAGGTCAAGAAAGAGGGTTCTTGCACCGGCGCCCGAGGAATCCTCCAAATTACCGTGGACATACCCGGGGTGACGTGCTATAGGACTGGATCATCCTCCTGCGGGCCATGAGGGACAAGGAGGATTTTTGATGAGAGGATATCCGGGAGGGGACAATTCATGCTGCTGAGTCTGATGAGAAAGCATGCCAAATCCTGGCTGATCAAGAGCTTGATCGCCATCATCGCTATCGTGTTTGTCTTTTATTTTGGCTACTCTTTCAGGTCCGAGACCGGAGCCAAAATCGCCTACGTGAACGGGGAGCTCATCTCAGGCGTGGAATACCGAAAGACCTACCGAAACCTGCTGGAGAGCCTCCAGCGGGAGTATAAAGGCCTCTGGAACGAAAACCTGATCAAGGTGTTCGATTTGAAGAACAGGGCCATGGAAAGCCTTGTCAGGCAAAAGCTCGTGAGCCAGGAGGCGAAGAGAATAGGCCTCGGGGTGACCGAAAAAGAGATCCAGGCACACATCATGTCCATCCCTGCGTTTCAGTTCAGGGGCGGGTTTGACGAATCAAGGTACGCGGCCATGCTCCAGAACAACCGCATGAAGCCGGAGGATTTTGAATTGATCGTCGCTCAGGAACTGCTTCAAGAGAAAGTGCAGCAGTTCTTGATGACCTTTACCCCGGTGACGGAGAAGGAGGTCCTCGATCAGTACACCTTTGCCAACCGGAAGGTGAAAATCAGCTATGTCCTGTTCCAGCCCGACCGCTACAGAAACTCGGTGAAGGTCGAGCAGGGAGGCTTGGCAAGTTACTTTGAAGAGAACAAAGAGAAATACCGGATCCCGGAGAAGATCAAGATTGCCTACGTTGGGGTTGACCCGGAGGCCTTCAAGAAGGAACAAAAGGTCGAGGAGGGGTCGTTGAAATACTATTACGAGGACAATATCAATACATTCAAAGAGAGCAAGCAGATCAAGGCGAGGCACATCCTCTTCCGCCTGAACGAGGGCGCTTCGAAGGAAGAGGAAGAAAAAGCGAAAGCGAAAGCGCTGACGGTCCTCAAGAAGGCGAAAGAGGGGGCGGATTTCGCAGGGCTTGCCAAGACATACTCTGAGGATCCAGGGACCAAAGAGGACGGGGACCTCGGCTATTTCACCAGCGGTCAGATGGTCAGACCTTTTGAAGAAGCTGCCTTCAGCATGAAAAAGGGAGAAATCAGCGAGCCTGTACGAACGCCTTTCGGGTATCACCTGATCAAGGTCGAGGATATCAAAGAGGCCAGGACAAAGACCTTCGAGGAAGTGCGGAACCAGATTGCCGAAACCCTGACCAAGATGGGAGCTGCGGATATGGCTTATGAAAAGGCGTTGACCTTCCTCGACCAGATGCCCTATCAGGTGGAACTGAAACAGTACGCCTCGGAGCAGAAGATCCCTGCAAATGAGACGGACTTTTTCTCACAGAGAGAAGCCATCCCGGGCATCGGGGGTGATGAAAAACTCAAGCAGGCCATCTTTTCCCTCGGAAAGGGCGATACGACGGAGGTGATGGAAGTCCAGGGCAAGTTCTTCATCATTCAGGTGACGGATCGAAAGGCATCTTCGTTACCCACCCTGGAGCAGGTCACCGAGCAGGTGAAAAAGGACTACATTTCACACCTCGCCATGGGAGAAGCGAAAGCTGCTGCGGGCCGGTTTCTGGCCAAGCTGAAGGAAGGGAAAGAGTGGGCCCAACTGTGCAAGGAAAACCAAATCGAACCAAAGACGACGGAGTTCTTCAGCAGGCAGGATTACATCCCGGAAATAAGCCAGGCCTTTGAAGTCCGCGAGGCCGCCTTTGCTCTCCAGCGGAATAATAGGCACCCCGACGACGTCTTCGAAACCGAAAAGAGCGTGTTTGTCATCCGGTGGGAAGGGGAGCAGGGGATTGATCAGAAGAAGTTCGAAGAGGAGAAAGGGACTTACCGGGATATGCTGGTCCGGTCGAGGCAGCAGGCCGTCTTCCTGGAATGGGTCGATCATTTGAGAAAGAACGCACAGGTTGAGTTCAAGGAAGCGATCGAGGGCTTGGAGGTTGGGGGAAGACATGCTTTTTCCCACCAAGAGAGATGACATACTCACCGCCTTCCTCTTCTAAGCGTTCGGTGAGCTGGTAGTAGGCGGCACGCAAGAACCGGGCCGGGAATCGGCCGTCCTTGACCCTGCAATAGAGCACGTTCTCTTCCCCCACATGAAGGGTCTCCGGGTTAAGAGCCTCTTCAGTGTCGTCGCTGAGGCGCATGAGCAAGCGCTCCTCTCCCTCTTCGGCACTGTCGAGCACGACCCTCCGGACCACAAACGCCGTGTCCTCGACGTCCAGGTAGCATGTTTGATTGGAGAGACGAATCACATACCGTCCCCGCGAATCCATTTCCATATGCTCGTAAAAAAACCGGACGAAGTCACGGCGGAGCATCTCAAGGCCCTTGTGAAACCAGCGGCCCTCTCTATCGATCCGGATTAGGCAAGGAGGAATGTCATCCGTTTCAATCATCGCTCTCAAAAGCCTCAAGGTGAAATGACGGGGCTGATGGGCTGACCCCCGAAGGGCCTTCACCCCCGGCACTAATCCCCATCCTGATACCGGATGCAGTGGGCCAGGCAGACACGGTCTGCGCAGGCAGGGAGAAGCCCCTTTTCCACCCGGTGATGGCAGAGGTTGCATTTCTGCGCTATTCCCCTGGCCATGTCGTAGGCGATCGCTTCATACGGGCAAGCTTCAATACACTCTTTGCATCCGACGCACCGATCGTAATCCATGAGGACGATGCCGTCGGCCCTTTTTGAAATCGCCCTCTCCGGGCACGATTCGATGCAGGGAGGGACCTCGCAGTGCCGGCACACCCTCACCCGATAATCAAAGAAGAGCCTTCCCTCTTCCTCTCTCGGCCCGTTCTCAACAACCGCGATGAGTCTCACCCCGTCCGGTGTGCCCATCTCCTGCTTGCAGGCCACTTCACAGGTCCTGCAACCCCAACAGGCTTGGTGATCGATCATCAGGCCTTCACCCTTCATGAGAGGCCCCTCCGTTTTTCTCCGGGTAGATGTTGCAGAGGAGGGTCCGGATGTGGGTCGCCCCCATCGCCGGGTCGCAGTTTTCATAGGCGTTATCCGTGAGGATGTTGACATTGGATTCCTCCCATCCATGGCCGGGGTCTTTTTTCTCCGGGAACCACCACCCATGTTCGGCGGAGAGGACCCTCGGATCCATCCCTGCGAAGAACTTTGCCCTCTGCCTGATGCGGCCTCTGGGAGATTCGATGACGACCCAGTCTCCCTCTCCGATACCTTCTTTTTTTGCAGTCTCCGGGTGGATTTCCACGACCGGGTCCCGGTGCAGTTCTCTCATCCAAGGGAGCTGGCGGTTTTCAGAATGGAAAAAGCCGGGCAGCCGTCTTCCGGTGATCAGGATATAAGGATACACCTTTGCGAGGTGGGGAGTGCTGTAAGGGCTCTCCAGGGGTTCACGGAATTTGGGTAGAGGGTCGTAACCCCATTTTTCCAGGAGCGTGGAATAGAGCTCGAATTTTCTGCTGGGTGTCGAAAACCCTCTGGTCTTATATTTCTGATCCAGCCTCTCACCCCGGATGTGGTCCATTTTCTTGAACTCCTGCCAAGTGAGGCCCATCGGCTCAAGGATCCAGTCCAGGGCTTGTTCAAAATCGGGCCACCAATGCTCCCCCTGCCCCACCCTGTGGGCAAGGTCATTCAGCATCTCATGGTCTGAACGGCATTCACCCACTTGAATCACTTTCCTGCGCGCCAGGATGTACCCGTGACGTTTCCAAAAGTCACCGATGTAGTCCATTTCGAGCCATGTGGCGCTCGGCAGAACGATGTCCGCCAGTTCGGCCGTGGGGGTGATGAAGAAGTCGGACACGGCCATGAAGTCCACTTTTTCCAGCGCCCGGTACACCTCTTTCGCGTTGGCCCTCGTCACAAGGGGGTTGGAGCTGATGAAGAAAAGCATTTTGACGGGATAGGGTTTTTCTTCCAAAATGGCATCCCAGACGCACTTGGGATTGATGATGGCAAACTGGCCGGCAAGGCGAAAGCGATCTCCCCCGAGTCTCTTTTCCCTCTGCGTGTCGGGGAGCATCCTGTGAGCGCCGAAGTGCCCCACATTCCTGATTCGAGGAGCTTGATGCAACACCTGGCCCCCTGGAACATCGATGTTTCCCGTGATGCCCATGAGCGCCATGAGGAGACGGTCATTGTCCGCACAGTTGACCTGCTGCTCGATGGCCACCCCCCACTGGATGCCTGCGGGCTTGGTCGTGGCGAAGAGCCGCGCCGCCTCCCGCAGTTTTGCCTTTGGAACCCAGGTGATCTCTTCCACCCTCTCCGGAGGGTACTCGTTCACGCGCTTGACAAAAGGGTCCCAACCGTACACCCAGTTCTCCACGAAGTCCTTGTCATAGAGTTCTTCCCTGATGATGACGTGGAGCATGCCGAGGGCGAGGGCGGCATCGGTCCCAGGCCTCAGTTGAAGCCAGACATCGGCACGGGCCGATATCCTTGTCAGCCTCGGGTCAATGGCAATCAGCTTTGCACCCCTGTTCAGGGCGACAGAGAAGGACTCCCCTTTGTATTCGTCGGGGTTGCTGATCACGATGTTGTTGCCCCAGACCATGATGCATCTGGGGAAGTTCTCATAGTCCACGATGGGATTGGTCCCGCAGGTGATGATGGAAGTCGAGATCCGGGGACCATAGCAGAAATGCCCGGCCGTGAGGACATTCGGGGTCCCGAGGAGGTTCGCAAAGCGGTAGATGACCGCTTCATTGTCCCGGCCCGTGCCGTAACCCATCACAATCGACTCGGCGCCGAAGCCTGTCTTGTAGTGCTGTATGCGCTCGGCGATGGTATCCAGGGCTTCATCCCAGGAAATCGGCTCCCATTTGCCGCTGCCTTTGGGGCCGATCCGGCGCGCGGGTTGGGTCAGCCTGTCCGGATGGTAGGCCAGTTGCGCGGAGGCAAGGCCTTTGCTGCAAAGGGTGCCGTGATTGATGGGGCAATCGGGATCACCGGCGATCTTGGCCACCCTGCCGCTCCTGGTATAGACCAAGACGCCGCAGCCGCCGTGGCACATCCGGCAGTGGCTTTTCACCACACCGTCGTATCCATAGGCCGCCATCTCTTTCTCGATGTTCGGGTGGAGGGACTCAGTCAATGGGCATTCGCCTCCTTAAACTCCTGTGGATGTCCTGAGAATTGGGTGCCCGTGCCGTCGGAAAGCGCTTCTCTGAAACTGCGGGTTAGGAGTTCTGCATGCGGATAAGGACGCTGTATATTGGAAAACCGGGACCTCTCCTGTCAAGTGTAATTTCACCTACCCTGGAGGAGGAGAAGCCTGTTCCGCTTTGATTTGACGTGGTCCATGGCCCCTGATATGATTCTTTTTTGTCGTTGGCCGAGCCTCGCGCCATACCTTCCGGCCCTGTCCGGGAAGCGGGCGGGAAGGGCAAGACAAGGCCAACGGTTTTCTCAAAAAGAATAGGAGGTTCGTCATGTCCAAGAGTCGTTCGGCCTTTGAGAAGGCCCTTGATGTCGGCCGTCCTCCCAATGTTGTCAAACTCTTCCCGAATTCGAGGGCTCTCATCGTCAGCGGGAAGGTGATCGATCGGGCGATGATCGCGAAGGGAAAAGCGATGACCATCGCGGCCAATGGAAGAAACCACTTTGTGATTCGCGGAGCCCTCAGGGCGGCGCAGAAAGCGAATGCAGCCATCATCCTGGAAATCGCCAAGTCGGAAGGGGGAGCAAGCGCTTATTGCGCCGTGACCCTGTGGAATCTCGCCACACAGGTGGATGCGGTCTGCAACGAACTTGGGCTGACCATACCGGTTGCGATTCATGCGGATCACTACGGCATCAAGAGCGAGAAGGACGTCGAGGTGGCCAAGGTGGAAATCCCTTCCCTTTTTGACGCGGGAATCACCTCCATCGCGATCGATGCGTCCCATATGCCTGATGACAAAAACCTTCTGACCAACATCGCCTTGAATCCTTTTTTCCCGAAGTGGGCCGGGTACGAAACAGAGGTGGGAGAGATCAAGGGAAAGGAGGGCCTCTCGACAAAGGAGGAAGCCCTTTTCCTGATCCAGGGACTGAACGCCCATGGGATCTCTCCGGACTGGATCGCCCTCAACAACGGGACGACTCACGGCATCGAGGCGAGCGACGCAGGGATACAGGTGCAGCTGACAAGGGAAATCCATAGCTCCCTGGCCAAGTACAGGATCTCCGGCGCCCAGCACGGGACTTCGGGAAACAACTCTGAACGGCTGCGCGAGATCGCCCGGGAAACCCGAACCACAAAGGCCAATGTCGCCACAGCCCTCCAGATGATTACCTGGGGCGTTCAGGTGAACGAGTACGGCAACGCCTTTCTGAACGATCAGGGGGAGTTCGTCAAAGTGTCGGATCAGGGCGTCACGGACAGCCTCTGGGCCGAAATGGTGGCGTACGCAAAGTCAAAAAACCTCAAAGCAGGGGACTACAAGAAGCTCAATCTCCCTTTTGAAAACAAGATGCTCGGGCAGCCACGGGAGATCAGGGAGAGGATGATCCAGGGGGTGGAAGATTTCGTGTTTGAGCTCCTGACCAA
>JAGUZM010000196.1 GCA_020060805.1 Deltaproteobacteria bacterium
CTATGCCTGGGCGTGTCTCGGCAATCACGCCCACTTCCTCTTCCGCTCTGGGCAAGTAGGCCTTGCGCAAGTGATGAGAAGGCTCCTCACGGGTTACGCCGTTCGGTTCAATCGCCGTCACCGGCGTCACGGTCACCTTTTTCAGAATAGCGCCCTGGGGTCGGGCCATGGCAAGTATCGGATAGGCGAAGAAATAGTTCCAAAATGACCCCTTGAGAACGGCCTATATTCCGCTTTTTGAGGCTAAAAAGACCATTATTCCACTGAGGCCAATGGCAAAAGCGAAGCGACAAAGGATATAGGTCCGAGGGGCCTCCTACCAATAGGGCTCTTTTAAGGTTCGAAAATGGCGATATAGGCATCCAAAAGGCATATTTCTTGGAAACCAATGCTGAGTAAACGGGCACGTGTCGTGGCCCGACCCCTGGGCGGTAATTCAGAGGGCTTGGTGACAAAGTGTCCCAAGAGTCACCGTCCAATAGATCACCGCATACTCAGTGGCAATAACAGCACTCGTCGTTCTCTGCATGCAATCTTCGATGCAAAGTGATCGCATGCAACATAAAAGGATGGGCGACGGCCCACTCCGCCTTGGGAGAGGCTCTATATCGCTTCCTATTGTTACTGTGGGCTTGCTTAGAGACATTTCGTGGTGGCCCAATTGAAATATCACTTTGTCTTCGAATAAATCACCGTCCGAGTTTATAATGTTTTGAGCGGCCTTAAAACCGGGGTTATTTCTCAGGAGTCAAAACCTGACAGCGTCCCTGTTCCACTGCATCAGTGCACCGGACGCTCGTGTCCTCGCGCCAATGACCAAATGGCCACTTTGAGGCATGAAGAGTAACTGAGACATGAGGGGGGTTATTTCGTCAGCGGCGTTATTTCTCAGTAGAAGTGGAGAAATCCATTTCGATGATACCTTCCTGTCGCCAAGGATAGTAAGAGAAGCATTGGCGAAGAAATTCCGGGTGATCACCATTGAAGAGACTGGGAACCACCTTCGGCTCAGAATCATCAGATACCTTCGGATCTATGGAGGACCAATGATTTGGCCTCAAGCCTCTGTAGATATCAGTATACAGAAGCTGGGAGGCCGCTTTAGCCTTCATTGGTACTTTGTCTGGCCGGAGTATTACGTCCTTTTGTTTGGGCTACCCATTCTATTCGCCTTGGGTTGTGTCAATTCTGGATACAAAGGAATCGCATTTCCTACGTTGGTCATTTTCTTTTTGTTTGCGTTCGTGGTTTTTGGGGCGCTGATTTTTCTTGATACGTTATGGGTATCGAAGCGGGTGCGAGAAACGTTTGCAAAATTATGAAGCAATAGCCCAACATGGCGCCCCACCGGATTCGCTTCGCTCCCGGTGAGCTGACCGTTGGGTGCCCCCCCGCTTGAACACTCCCCTTGACTTGATATCAACTTGTGATACTATAGCATGTGAAAAAGAAGCAGCGGCAAACGCTTGGAAGAATTTTCGAAAAGCCCGATCGCTCCGACATCCAATGGTGTGATGTCGAGACCTTGTTCATGGCTCTCGGAGGCGTGGTATCTGAGGGCAGAGGCTCACGCGTGCGGGTTGCCCTGGGGGACGTGAGAGCCGTCTTTCACCGGCCTCACCCTGAACGCGTCATTGGGAAAGGCGCGCTGAAATCCGTGCGCAGATTTCTATCGGAAGCGGGGGTGAACCCTTGATGGAGTACAAAGGTTACTTTGGCAAAGTGGAATTTGATGACGAAGCCAATGTCTTCCATGGTGAGGTCATCAATCTTAGGGATGTCATCACTTTTGAAGGGAAAACCGTTGAAGAACTTCGACAGGCTTTCCATGATTCCGTTGACGACTATCTCGAGTTCTGTGCCGCGCGAGGAGAAGACCCGGAAAAACCATATTCTGGAAAGTTCGTCATTCGCGTGGATCCAGAACTGCACAAGAGTATCGTGGTGGAGGCCAGAAAGAGAGGTAAGAGTCTCAATGCATGGGTGGCCGATGCGCTTTCAAAGGCGATAGAAGACGACAGCACCCAGCAAGGGCGTGCACGCTGATCGCAAAACAATCGGCGGTTTTGCGCCAGGTGACGCCCGGCGTTATGGGAGAGGGTAATCTGGAGGACCATCGTATATGGATGAAATTCCCCGGCTTGATAAGAAGAAGGTTCACGTCACCTCCCTGGATGATATCGGGGAGGAAAGAGAGTATTGGCTTTCAAGGAGCGCGTCGGAGCGAATCGAAGCTATCGAGATAAACAGAAGGATGGTTTATGGCCAAGATCGAGTTGCATCCAGACTTCAAAGATTTCTTGAGATTGCTGAACTCTCATGATGTCCGTTACATGCTGGTGGGGGGGTATGCAGTGGGCTACCACGGATATCCACGAGCAACCGGGGATATGGACATATGGATTGAAACGAGCGAATCCAATTCAAAGAAACTCGCTATTGTCTTTACTGAGTTTGGAATGCCAAGTGATACGATTACGGACAGCTTGTTTCTTGAGAAAGATAAAGTAATACGCATGGGTGTTCCACCTGTCCGAATTGAGGTCATCACAGGCGCATCTGGAGTGAATTTCAACGAGTGTTTTTCCAGACGGGATGTCATTGAGTTTGATGGAATACCAATAAACTTCATTTCGCTCCAGGATTTGAAGAAAAATAAGCGCGCCGCTGGTAGATACAAGGATTTGGAGGATCTGGACCATTTGTCATAAGATGTCGCTCAAGTCGGACGCGGCAAAGAACCGCCGCGCCACTTAGCTTTTCGTTGGCGCAAACCAGCAATGACATGTGAGAAAGGTCATGGCAAGGATACTGCTGAACGTGGCTGGCGTGTGTACCTTTTTTTTCGCGGTTTTTCAAGCCGTAATCAGCTCTCCCCATCTTGGAGCCTGTACTTTGGTGCGCCGAAGGAACTCTGACTGAAAAACCTCAACTGCTGCTCGGGGCAGGGTTCCGGGTGGCGGTGCTTCTTGTCGCGTGCGGAGTATACGCGTTATCTGGGGGAGGCGTTCTGCGATCTCTGCCGCTGCTAAAATGGGTTCTATTCGGAGCCGGTTCCATTTTCGTGGTGCGGGGGCTGATGGTGGTGCCCATTCTTCTGATCACGTCGGGATGGGTTCAATCCACAGATGAAGTCCCACCGACAGGGTTAGCTTCCTCACTGACGTCTCCAGTGGTTGGACTTCTCTATCTTGTTGGAGCTTGGCTTAGGCGGACGGAGCCGACCAAATGAACACGAAGCGCGAACAAAGCGCTGGAGCGGACCGGGCTTATTTAAGTGCCGCTTCGAAGCATGTTCTTTAAGAGGTCGTGAGTGCAGACAGCATGACTTCCTGGTAGAAAGCCGCCCGGCCACTCACCTATGCGGAGGTAAGAGTACCCAGGCGGCTGACATCAACACCGCCTTACGCCTCGCCCGAAATCTATAGGAGCCATCATGTCCAAAACAAAGGCCACTCGCTACGATGTTGCCGAGCATCTTCGAACACCGGAGGAAATGGCTGCATATCTAGAAGCATGTTTTGAGGAAGCCAACGGGGATGCCGCTTTCATTGCAGAGGCTTTAGGGGATATCCCCCGCGCCAAAGGAATGTTACAGGTGGCGCGTGATGCCGGCCTTTCTCGCGAAAGCCTCTACAAAGCTCTCTCCGGGGAGCGAACTCCGACATTCGAAACGATCCTCAAGGTAATAGGAGCATTGGGTTTGAAACTGCATGCTGAGCCCGTGCAAGTTGCCGATTCAAAGGCCGAACACCTGCATCAACCTGACGCGGATCAAGGCCCGCGGTTATGGCAATCGTGACGTTCCCCTTTGCTTAAGGAGGGTGTCGATATGCACATTGAAGCCGTAGTTCTGCATCCCTTCTTTGTTCTCTCGCTCATATTTGTACCGGTCGGCCTGCTTGTCTGGCTTGCGATCGCCAAAGGGAAGGAAATAGAGAAGAAAAGGTCGGAGGATCTAAAGAGAATCGCTGCTCAATCGGGCTTTTCTTATAGCGACGCCTTGGACATTGACTTGAACAGCGTCCCAATTACGATGCGCGTTGGGGGTGGAGATTCCTGCAATATGTTTAAGACGGTAAGGCGGGACGTGGTTTGGAGGATTTTCGATTATCGGACCGGCGGGGGCAGGAACCGCCGCTGCACGACTGTAATTATGGCGGAAAGCCCCAGGAGTTTTCCTGCTTTTATTCTGAGCGAAAGGAATCGGTTCGATATACTCGCGAAGCTTTTCGGATTTCATGCCATAGAATTCGATAAGGATCAGCCGTTCTCGAAACTGTGCTTTTTGATTGGAAACGATGATACTGGTATCAGAAACGTATTCGATCAAAAAGTGATTCGTCATTTTGAAACATGCAAGCTATGTGGAACAATAAGGGCTGAAATGAATATGGTATTTCATTTTCAACTAGGCAAAACCCTGACACCCGAAGAAAGGCCTTTGAAACTTGAGGAGGCAGAAAAAGTTCTTTCCGTATTCCTGCACTAGTCTGAACTCAAGAATCCGAATCGAACCCGGCTTTTCATTTTATGGAGGCCTCAATATCAAGAGATTCGAGAGAACCAGACCCGCCATGCTGGGCTGTCTCGCGAAAATCTTTAACTTCCGGAGAACGGACCCCAACTTTGACACACCCCTCAGAGTAATCGAAACGCCAGGATTGAGAATTCATGCCGAACCGGTTCCTGCAGACTCGAAGGCCGAACACCTGCATCCACCTGACGCGGGTTAAAGCCGGCGGTGCCGGCAATCGTCGCGTGGGTGGAAAATGATAGAGGCAAAATTGAAGGAAACCAAAGACAGTTCTCCCAAAGACGACGATCTTGTGTGCTACTGCTTTAAGTACACGAGAGCGGATATTGAAAATGATTGGAGAGAAAACGGTCGCTCGTTGATCTACAGAAGGATTTCCGCTGCAAGAAAGTCAGGCGGCTGCAATTGCGCTGCGGTAAATCCAAAAGGAATTTGATGCCTGGGTGACGTCCACCAGGTGGTGGAAGCGCTGAAAAAGAATCACGGCATCTAACCCGCAAAAGGCGACGGTATTACGATTCTGCGGTTTTGGCAGGCCTGACTGCCACCGCGCCTTATTCGCACCGTTAAGGATACCTCCCCTTCGAATACACATCTAACTGTACTATCATGTGTATAGTAACGATTGGGAGGTGATCAAATGGGGAGACCAAACGTGGTGATCGATGACGAACTTATCAAGGAGTGTAAAAAGCTTGCCGGGATACAGACGCGGCGAGCTCTCATCGGCTACGCACTGCACGAGGTCCGCCGACGTGGTCGTCAAAAGCGGCTGCTTAAGCTGAAGGGTTCTGTCAGATGGGAAGGGGATCTCGCCGAATGGCGAAAGGCGCGTAACTGATGTTACTTGTCGACACAACGGTCTGGATCGACTCTTTTGCTGATGGTAGCGAACCTCATGTGACTGCACTTGAAAAGTTTATCGTGAATGAGGAGGATCTGTGTCTTTGCGGTCTCATCCTCGCTGAAGTGCTCCAAGGCATTCGGTCCAATAAGGACTATGCAAAGACAAAAGACTATCTTGACGATCTTATCTTCCTCCCAATGCGGCAGGCGACATTCATACGTGCAGCTGAGATCTACAGATCCCATCGGAAGCGGAGCGTAAATATCAGGAAGCCTGTTGCCTGCATGATCGCTTCCGTTGCCATCGAGCACGATATCCCCCTGCTTCATAACGACCGCGACTTCGACTATATGGCCAGGTATTCGAATCTCAGAGTTTGTGTCTGAAAAGCCAACACTTTCTCACAGCGGACCCGCAAGACACGGCGGCCGCTGAAGAACCCCGGGGGGACGTCCGTTGCGCACGCAAATCGCTTACAGAGATAACGAGGTCTCGATGGCCTCGTGGGATTCATTCGGCCAACCCATCGGATCCTACTTGGGCTTTGAGGTGCGAGCCACTACCCATGCTTCAAGGGTGTCAACAGACACCCTCCAATTCGTGTTCCCGCAATTCTGCGCACTAGCGCTGGATTCTTTTGACACGCCTCCAACCACGGAAGAGCTTGCGGAGCACTTTTACGGATCGGAGCTGATTGCAGTCGCCTTGGACGGTGGGACATTGGTTGGAGTCTCAATGGGGTGCCTGTGTGCGGTGCCTGGATCATCAAGGCGCGCCCTATACGTCAGCGGCACATTCACTGCTCCCGTTGTTCGAAGATTTGGCGTTGGCTCTCGCTTGACCTACGCGATGACTGGGCTCGCATATCCGGACCTATTTCGAGGCATTTTTGGCATGTGGGGTAAGGCCATCCTGTTTGTAACGCGAACCCAGACCTTTTCTGTATACAGTATTTTCAAGAAGTGGTTTGCCGGTGTTACCGATGTTGGCAGTCGACCGGAACCTGAGCTGCAGGCGGCAATTGACGGGGCGGCGAAGGTCTTTGGGTGGACCCTGGACAAAGCCAACATTCAACGCGAAGCGTACCGCCAAAGCCTCTCACGTCATCTGGTGCCCACGCTGACTGAGCGTGACGCGATCGTGCTCGCCGGAAAGTACAACTGGACCTTGCACATGATTAGTTCGTTGTCGTTCTTGCTCGTTTACCCAATCATGCACATGCTGCATGGGTTTCGACATGATAGTGCCAAGTTTCACTCGGCCCCTCCCCCCGGGCCGACCGTCGCTCCCCCCGGGTCGGCGGAAGGGACTGGAATGAAGAAGGGCTTTAAAAAGTAGTGCGGCTGGGGAGAGATATAAATGAATACCGAGCATTGCCCCTCTCGATCTCACTGCCAACTCGAATGGATGGGTTTCGCTGCGCTCCACCCATCCTACGAAAATACCCGAACTTGTGCAACGCTAGGGTAGATACTGATGGAAGGACGGGGAGGTAGTGGCTATGATGCTCAGGTAGACGGAGGACTTATGAGCACATTTCAAGATTGCCTTTGGAACTGGCGGAACACCTTAGGTGGGGACTTCCCTACCTACGCCTATATTTCAAAGCGGGAAGCAGCACGATGTTTGTAACCATATTTACGTGGGAAAGGTGAGAGCGATGTCTTTTTGGAATTTAGCCACTCTGCAACTGGAGGAGTTCCGGCCCGGCATTCTGAGCAAGGCGGAAATAGGGGAAAACCTGATCATGGTATGTATGCAGATCGGTCCCGGAAGGGAGGACAGCGGCCATGTCCACCCTTTTGACCAGTGCGGCATCGTGCTGGAAGGCCGGTTAGAGATGTTCTCAGGGCAGAAGCGCCAATTGCTCAGCGCGAACGAGTGCTATTTCATCCCCGCAGGCGAACCCCATGGCTGGAAGACCTTCGAGGAACCCGTTAAGATCTTGGATGTGTCTCTGAGACAGCAGCAAGGATGATTCACGTCCCGGCGCGTCCCCGCGTCCCCCGTCCCGGGTCGGACCGTCGTAAGGGACTGGAATGAAGAAAGAAGGATTTTAAAAAGCATCGGTTTAGGTCTTACATAGCCGAGTGTGTTTCACTCACCGGCGCCATAAGAAGGAGTTTCTTCTGAAGTTTGCCCGAGACCGGTGCCGTTCGCTCCAGTGGCTGTTTGAGGCCGGGCTTATAGTGGCATTTTGAGCTACGAAACTGCGGCTCTAAGACCTCAAGACGAATATCCAGGAAAGGTTCTGCTGACATATCAACTTGATGTCCAGGTCCGACCCCGGACCCACCTAAGGGTTTTCCTCTGCCAAAACCAGGTTTTTCCTGATTGCGTTTCCCGAGAAATCATCCTACAAACCA
>JAGUZM010000115.1 GCA_020060805.1 Deltaproteobacteria bacterium
AGGCCCATACAGCCTTGGGGGGCGCGCTGCCAGGCCTTCTGAGGACTATTTCTACCTGCCTAAGAGCATTTCAAGCCAACTTGGTCAGGGTATCACTCTTTCTGCGAATAACATGGGCTCCACAGCTCTAACAATTCCATCGTTTCAAAATGGGCACTTATTTCTCAGGAATCTAAAATTCAAAAACTTGGCTGCTCGCACGTACCGTCAATGTATGTCACGATCCTGCTGGACACGATCATGAAATCCCCACCTAAGTCCCCGAATACACCCTTTGATCTATCAGCAAAGTATCTTTCCAATTAAATTCTAAAAGAGTGTCCCCCTTCCATAAAAGAGCGTCCCCCTTCACTTCATAGGTCCATTCTTGGAGATCGCATCAGCACTATTCGATCCTATATGATTCACTTACCGTTGCCGCACCCACCAACACACCAACAACCAAGCCGCACAACTCTCAGGCGGCAGCCGCTTCGTAGATGACAGGTCGATATTTTGGAGGCGGAATAGGCTTGCTTTCAGCTCGCGCAGCCTCTAACCAAAGAGCTTTAGCTTTTTGCACCTCTCTTAGCGCCTCCTCAGGAGTCTCGCCAAAGGCAGAACAAGCCTCCAAATCAGGGATGTCGGCAATGTAGCCCCCGTCTTCTTCAGAATAGAAAATGTTTATATGATAGTCCCCCATCATTCCTCCTTCAGTTTCAGACTGTAACGTTCGACCAGCCTCAAAAACTGGCGCATCTGGTAAGGTTTCGCTTGTCCTTTGACCTCTTGCAGATTTAGGAGCTCGGGAATGTCGGGGTGTGTGAAAATGTGGTGGCTCCCTTCTGTGCGAGATAATCGGAATCCGAAGCCTTCAACCAGTCCAATCATATCAGAAAACCGGACGTTCTTCGATCCTGCAAGTATCCTTTGAAGTATCTTTCGGTTTGCTGCCATTTTTGTTGGTCGCCGGCTGGCCTAACAACGGAATTAAGCGGTTTTTGGGAGTGTACCAGGGGTAAAGTCGGTTTGTAAAACGATATTTACATATCAAAGTCTTAGCTATCAATCCCACAGTCATCTGAACTCTGATTTTGGAGTTGGGTGAATTGGGTAGAGGAGAGGTTTTCGGTTGCCTACTGGGTTGGGCTGATAAGTGGATGCTGGCGCGTCTGAACACGGTTTGACTGCGGCATATATTAGGCCGGAGCACGGGGCAAAGCAAAAAAAAAGGGTTTTCACGCAGAGGCGCGGAGGACGCAGAGAGAAGTTTTTGTAACGGGAGAGGGGAGATTCGCTGAGCTTGTGGATGGGATGAGAATGGGGTAGAAAAGAGGGGTGATTCCTCCCTTCTAAAACGGGAGGTCTTAGGAGTGATTTCTTGAGGCTGTCGTGGTTATTGTGAGGCCATTCATATAGCGGCAAATTTGAGACGCCTATGACTATAAAAGACCATTTCAGGAAGGCAGACAGGGAAAAGACGGTTGAGCTGAACAGGCGGGAATACGGCCCGAGCTACGACAGGTTCAAGTGGCTGGATGAGGGGGATGCGGAGAAGGCTTCCCGGGAAAGAGAAAACATCCTGGCATCCCTGCCCGGCGACGTTCACCGCTCGTTCTGTGACACGAAGGTGCATTCCGTGGACCTATCCCCAGGGTGTCTTTTGTGCGGTCAGGGCGCATGGTCCTGCCTGTTCATCAACAGCATCTGCAATGCCAGCTGCTTCTATTGCCCCACGGAACAGCCCTCCAAATCAGAGCCCACGACGAACGGCATTCCTTTTCAGAGCCCCCAGACCTACGTCGACTATCTCAAGAAATTCCGTATTGGAGGCGTCGGCATCAGCGGCGGAGAGCCTTTCCTGACCTTTGACAGGACCATGCAGTTCGTCAGCACGATCAAGCGCCATCTCGGTTCCCGGGTCTACCTGTGGATGTACACCAACGGAATACTGGCGACCGAGGAGAGACTCCGGAAACTCCGCGATGCCGGCCTCGACGAGATCCGGTTCGATATTACCGCCAATGCTTACCGCCTCGACAAAGTCCGAATGGCAACGGGTATTCTTAACAGGGTAACCGTCGAGATCCCTGCGATCCCGGAGGATTACGAGGTGCTGAAAAAGGTCGTTCCTGACTTGAATGAGATCGGGGTCAAACACCTCAACCTCCACCAGCTTCGGGCCACGCCCCACAATTGCAGGAACCTTCTCGAACGGGACTACACCTTTCTTCACGGGACCCAGGTCACGGTGCTCGAATCCGAGCTGGCCGCTCTTCGCATCATAGGCGACGCGAGGGAAAAGAAAATTGGGTTACCGATCAATTACTGCTCCTTTGTTTTCAAAAACCAATTTCAGACCATGGGCCACAGAAAGCGCATCGCCCCGCATGTTTGCGAGGCCTACGAAGATGTCACCCCCATCGGGATGATCCGGAGGATGGCTGTTAAAGGAGAGCCGGGTGATTTGGAAGCGGCGATTGAAGTGTTCAAGAAGAACGGTGGTGAGAAGAACTCGTGGCACCTGGATGCCACCAAGGGCGCCCTTTTGTTCAATCAGTCCCTGCTGCCCTATGTTGATTCCCGCATGGACTCCCTGTTCCTGACCTACTATGTACCCACGCTTAGGCCCACGGTCACGTACAGAAACGCCTTCAAAGAGGTGAGCCTGAATCAGAAGAGAAAAGTGTTCATCGAGAGACGCGCGGTACTGAAGGAGAGGGAACTGAAGGGAGAGAGCATAGAAGATTTCAGGCGTCTTTTGATGGGGGCAGGAGTTCAGGATAGGAACGGGCTTCGTCAAGTCTCAGACCTGGAGGAGATCATTGAAATGGAGGCTGCCAGGCCCGGGTTACAGGAATACTACTAACAGGCTGCTGAAAAACACCCATCTACGGCGTTGCCCTCATCCCTCGTCGTTGGGGCGTACTTATATGTACGCCTCGCTCCTCGGGATTTCGGGTGCCTTGTATCTGAGCGTTTTTGAGCAGCCTGCCAGGCTGATCTTCCTTGACACAACTAATCAATTCCCCTATACTTTTAGGCATCCTCAAAACCGCCCACTCTAATGATTTGGAGGTCAGCGCCAGCTCACCAAGATACATCCTCCATGGAATCCATCGCACTCCTCATTGATTTCATCATCCACATCGACCAGCACCTTCACGCGCTATGCACGAATTACGGGGTCTGGGTGTACGCTATTCTTTTCCTTATCGTTTTTTGCGAAACCGGGCTGGTGGTGACGCCTTTTCTTCCCGGTGATTCCCTGCTCTTCGCAGTCGGATCCCTTGCCGCGATCGGGGCTCTGGATGTGACGATCGTATCCATCCTGCTGATGGCCGCGGCGATCGCAGGAGACACCGTGAATTATTGGATAGGGAATTACGTGGGACCCAAGGTCTTTTACGAAGAGAATGCCCGGTTTTTGAACAAAGAGTATCTCCACAGGACCCATGCGTTCTATGAAAGGCATGGCGGAAAGACCATCATCATCGCTCGTTTTCTTCCCATCATCCGCACTTTTGCGCCCTTCGTCGCCGGCATCGGGAAGATGACCTACCCAAGATTCATCACTTTCAACGTGGTGGGCGGGGTGATCTGGGTCATCGTGTTCGTGTTCGGAGGGTACTTGTTCGGGAATATCCCCCTGATCAAGAATAACTTCAGCCTCGTCATCCTCGCCCTGGTTCTGATTCCCGGAATCCCGAGCCTGGTCGAATTTATCCGGATCCAGGTAAACCGGAGAAAAACCCGAGCCCGGGGAGCGGATGCTATAGTCAACGGCAAAAGAAAGTTGTCGTCGTGAAAAATGATTTCAGAGCCATGATAAAAGCAAATCCCCCCTCGCCGCCCTTTGCTTAAGGGGGGTTGGGGGGATTTTGAAGGGTGGCTTCTAATGCTGGCTAAGCGGCGAGAATGTTAACTTATCAAAGCCGTTTGCTATAAAGCGCGGCGATGATCTTTCGGTCCGCCTTTGAAAAAGGGAACTGACTCAGGTCAGATGAAGGGACCCACTGCCAGCGAAGGCAGGTCAGTGCCCGCGGCCGGCCCCCCTGCCATTTGCAGTGAAAGGCATCGAGGGTGATTCGGAAGTGGGTGTAGGCGTGTCTGACCGAGGCGAACGCCTCCTTTATGCTGACCCGAATACCGAGTTCTTCGCGGACCGTCCTTTTCAGAGCCTCCTCAAGGGATTCCCCCGGGATTCTCTCCCCACCCGGGAACTTCCACAAGCCTCCCAGAAGCCCCTTCATCGGCCTCTGCGCGATCAGCAGGCGGCCCTTCGCATCGACGATGATCCCGGCCGTCATGTCCTTGTGAGGTAGGGGATCGCGCTTCTTGTTCACCGGCAATGAGTTCTGGAGTCCTCTCCTGAAAGCCCGGCAAGTATTACTCAAAGGGCAGAGTTGACAGGAAGGCTTGCGAGGGGAGCATACCGAAGCCCCCAGGTCCATGAGTCCCTGATTGAAACTCGCCGAATCCTTCTCAGGCACGAGCCCGGCAGCTATGGAAGAGATGCGCCTCTGTATCTTGCCGAGATGAAGGGGCTCGCGGACGGCAAAAGCCTGGCGATGACACGGCGCACATTCCCGTCCACCGTTGGCACCCTTCCCCCAAAGGCAATGCTCAATACGGCCGCCGCAGTGTAAGGCCCCAGGCCAGGCAGGCTCAGGAGTCCCTCCATGGTTCCGGGGACTTTGCCTTTCCACTTCGTCATGATTTCTCGGGCCGCGGCATGGATGTTGCGCGCCCTGGAGTAGTAACCCAGGTTCTCCCAGACTTTGAGAACATCGTCGAGGGAGGATTCGGCGAGGGAACGGGTGTTGGGGAAGCGGGTCAGGAAGCGCTTGTAATAGGGGATGACGGTTTCCACCTGGGTTTGCTGGAGCATGATTTCGGAGACCCAGATTCTGTAAGGGTCGCGGGTCTTGCGCCAGGGGAGGTTCCGCTGGTGTTGGCCATACCAGGTCAGGATTTTGTCTGCGATGGGATGAATCGCCATGATAATAGCGAGATAGCCTTTAGGGGGAGTACTGTGAAACGTATTCAGCCGTACGAACTTTGCGGGCTGTGTTCTCGGAGCTCATGTACCTCACCTTGCCGAAAATGGCTCTCTCCGGGCCCCACGGCCTGTCGTACCGTCCGAGGATCCACATGATGCCGCTGTAAGAATTGGGGTCTCTCCCGTCAAGGGCATACTTGTTGTTCAGCTCGATCATGATGTTGAGGGCTTCTTTCGGCGAGGGCGTCCATTCCAGGATTTTCTTGCCCCAGACCATGCGGAGATAATTGTGGATCCTTCCCTCCCTGACGAGCTGCATCTGGGCTGCGTTCCACAGAGGGTCATGGGTTTTTCCTTCCTCGAACTCCCGGAGGCTGTAAATGTAAGAGCGGCGGTCCTTCTGATGATCCTTAAGGGTCTTGAGCGCCCACGGGGGCAGGGAATCGTACTGATCATAATCCGCTTTGTGAGAGCACATGTTGAAACCCACTTCCCGCCAGGTGACGAGTTCGTCCAGAAACGCCTCGGCTCCTTCACTCATGCCCCACCACCCGGTGGATTTCCCCGTTGCCTTCGTTGCTGCACGATCGGGGAACCAGTCCTCTTTTTCGGCGAGTTCATGGAGAACGTGATGGACTGAGATGTGTCCGAAATGGAGGTAAGGCGAGAGCCCGCTCGTCCCGTCGTCGTCAGGGTGGTTCCGGTTCTCGGGATAGGATGAGAGCTTGCGTTCGAGGAAATGCCTGAGGGTCGCCTCCGCCTCCGCAGACCCTCCCCGTCTCTCCACGATGCCCACCTCGTGGCCGATGGGAAAACGGGCCAGGGCTTTAGGATCCCCCTCGAGGAGCGAATCTGAAGCAGGCGGCCAGTGCGCAATGATCTTCTCCGAAAGGGAAGGAGGCTCTGGAAGCCTTGTGTTTTTTAAGGGATCGCTTTTCGGCGGCTCCTCGAGATGAGACGGGATGACTTTCTGCAGGTACCTTCTGAAAGAGAAGGCGGTAGGATAGACCTTGTCCGTCCCCCGCATCGGCACCAGGCCGTTGGAGTCAACCTTCTCCAGCAAAACAGGCAGTTTCTCGGACGCTGAAGCGATCATGCGGGGGAGGAAAAAAGCGGGAAAGTCATCGGTGATGATCACGCAGGCTCTTTCGGCCAGGGCTGAAAGAAGGCCTTTGTCTTTGTCCGGGCCGGGCTCGAGGTAGGGATAATACAGGACGTTATGATTCTTGAGACGGCGGGCGTTGTCCGCCATGCCGTCGATGATAAATCGATGAAATCGGTCGCTAGCCCACCTATAACCGACGCGCAAGGCTTCGAACACAACCAAGGGTTTTCCCAATTCGGCGGCATGATCCACGGCCCTTTGAAGGGCGTAATTCCAGGTGGTCCGCCGGCTTGCGATCATCCAGTAGAGGACATAATCCTTATCGCGATGGACAGGAGCATCGTTCGCTTTCTGAACACGATTTTCCGG
>JAGUZM010000248.1 GCA_020060805.1 Deltaproteobacteria bacterium
CGAAGAAGATCCTGGCAGACGCCGGGTACACATGGGATAAGCAGAACAAGCTGCACTACCCCAAAAAGGCCTAGGGAAAACCTTCTCATCCGCGAGGCGGTTGGATCGAACCAGCCGCCTCTGCCTCTCAAACTAAAGGAGACTGGGGTGCAGGAATACATCGCAAGAAGAGTTTTGTACACCCTGATGACCCTCTTCGCGGTCGCCACGATCCTTTTCATCCTTTTCCGGATGGTTCCCGGCGACCCGACGGCGCAGGTCATATCTCCGGCTCTGGACGAAACAGCTCAGGCGAGGCTCAAGAAAGCCTTCGGACTCGATCAGCCCCTCCATGTCCAGTATGTCCTCTACCTCAAAAACCTGGTCACCCTGAATTGGGGTCGGTCCTTTGCCAGTTCCAAGCCTGTCTACGACATCCTGGTCTACCGCTTCTGGAACACCATCTTTCTGATGGGCGCGGGCATGTGTTTCACCCTGGTGGTGGGCATCGGCATGGGCATGGTGATGGCATGGCGGAGGAACAGCCCTCTGGACCTGGGCTCCACCCTGGGCGCCCTTGTCCTTCAGTCCGCACCGCCTTTCGTGACAGGGATTCTCTTTTTGATCGTCCTCAGCTACCGCCTCGATCTCTTTCCGACCGGGGGGATGCTCACGCCCGGGGTCCGCTTGCCCACCGGGTTAGCCCTGCTCTTCAACGCCGATTTCATCCACCACCTGGTTTTGCCGACGATCACCGTGGCCTTCTACTACCTGGCCACCCCGATGCTGATCATGCGGGACTCCATGCTGGAGGTTCTCGGGAGCGATTTCATCGAGCTCGCCAAGGCCAAGGGCCTGCCTCCGCGAGTGGTCATGGTGAGACACGCGGCCCGCAACGCTCTCCTCCCGGTCCTGACCGTCTCGTCGGTGCTCATCGGGTTTGCGATCGGAGGCCAGGTCATCGTGGAGCAGGTCTTTTCGTGGCCGGGCATGGGGCAGTTGATGGTGGAGGCTGCCTCATCCCACGATTACCCCGTTGCCCAGGCGGCTTTCCTGCTCCTAGCCGTCCTGACCATTGCCCTCAATTTGATCTCTGACATCTCCTATTGTTACCTCGACCCGAGGATCAAGCTGGGGAAAAGCACAGCGGCCTGAGGGATTCCAAGATGAAGATCGATCGAATCGAGTTGTTCCACATATCCATTCCCTTCGCAAAACCCTACGCCCTGTCCAAGGCATACGGAACGCTGCGCGATGCCCACGCGGTCATCTTCAAGGTCCATACCGACGAGGGAGCGGTGGGCCTGGGAGAAGCAGACCCCATGAATCCCTTCACCGACGAAACCCCCTCCTCGGTCATGGTCGTGACCAAAGATGTCATTGCCCCCCGCCTCCTTGGCCAAGACCCGCTGCAGGTCGCAACCCTGGAGAGGATGCTGGATCAGTCGGTTCATGGGAACCTGACGGCCAGGGGGGCGGTGAACATGGCCCTTCACGACATCGCGGGCAAGGCGATGGGCATCCCGGTTCACGCTATGCTGGGAGGACGTCTCCACTCAGAAATCCCGATCCTCTGGGGGACGAGCAGCGCAACCCCGGCGGAAGATATCGCCTCCATCGAGGAGCTGATGCACCTCGGATGCCGCACGGTCATGCTCAAGATGGGCGCTCTGCCCGTTTCGCAGGAGATCAAGCGGTTGATCTCGGTGAGAAAATATTTTGAAGATGATCTATCCCTGGTTGTGGACGCCAACCAGGGCTGGGAGGTGGTCGAAGCATTCACTTTCATCGAAGGCGTCAGGGGGTGTCCCCTTCAGATGATCGAGCAGCCCGTGAAACATTGGGACTTGGAAGGGCTTAAACGCATCCGGCAGCGATCCCCCTGTCCCCTGAGCGCCGACGAGAGCCTGGTCACGATTCACGATGCGGCAAACCTCGTTCGCGAGAAAGCGGTGGACGTGTTCAGCATCAAAGTGTCGAAGAACGGCGGCTTGACGAAAGGCAAGGCCATCGCCCAGGTCGCCCAAGCCTTTGACCTCAAGATCCTGATGAACAGCATGCTTGAGTTCGGGATCACCCAGGCCGCCTCCCTCCATTTGGGCTGCACCCTGTCCAACCTCCTTGACATGGGGCACGCCTATGGCTCGGTGGTCAGGATGTCCGATGACGTCACCGATTTCGGCCAGAACATCTCCGGCGCCACCGTCAAAGTGCCGGATACAGCCGGGTTGGGGGTCCGCCTGGACGAGAAGAAACTCAAGCAATACACAAAAGAGCACTTGGAGATAAAACATGAATAAACCGAAGTTCGCAGTTTTGGGAACAGGCAACTCAGGGCAGACTTTTGCAGCCGACATCACCCTGAAAGGTTATTCCGTCAACCTCGCTGAGGTGCCCCAGTTTCAGACGGCCCTGACCGCCATCGAGAAAAAAGGAGGGATTGAAATCTCCGGCCACGCGGGTCAGGGATTCGCCAAACTCAACATGATCACCACCGACCTCGCCGAAGCGATCAAAGGGGTGAATATCATCATCATCGGGGGATCCGCATACGCCCATGAGCCTTTCAGCAAGGCCCTGGCAAAGCATTTCGAGGACAGCCAGTACATTTTCTTCACTTCCAATTTCGGGGCTTTGCGGTTTCACCGATGGATGAAGGAGGCGGGCGTGACCACCCGGGTCACCCCCGTGGAAAGCATGTCCCTCCTTTACGCAACGCGAGCTCTTGAGCCCGGCGTGGTCGCCTGCATCGGAGTCAAGAATGGCCTCCCCGTGGCTGCTCTTCCCGCCTCCCGGACTCAGGCATTCCTGGAAATGATCAAACCGGTTTTCCCCCAGTTCACGGCAGCGGACAATGTGTGGGCCACGAGTGTCAACAACCTCAACCCGATTGTCCATCCGCCGATGGTCCTTTTCAACGCCGGCCGGATCGAATCCACAGGGGGCAAGGGATGGAACCTCTACGCGGACGGCGCGACCGAGTCTGTGGCCAGAATGATGCTGGCCATGGACGAAGAACGAATGTCCCTGCTTCGACCGGTCAGCAAAAGCGGGATTGCCTTCAAGGATGCCTTCGAAGCGCTCTACAAGGGCTATGGCGTAGCCAAGAAAAGCCTTTCTGAAACGTTGCGGCAAAGCCCGATCCACGGCGATCGAGCCTTCCCTGCACCGTCGAGCGTTGACACCCGTTACATCAACGAGGACCTGCCCTTCGGGCTGGCCCCATGGTCGTCCATCGCCCGAATGTGGAAGATGCCGGTACCCAACATAGACGCCGTTGTCCAAACCGCCTCTACCATGCTGGGCATCGATTATTTCACCAAAGGGCTGACGGTGAAGGACCTGGGAATCGAGGGGATGAAACCCGCTGACGTGAAAGCGTTCATCGAGTGAGTTTGAGGACATGCTTCGTTTCTATTCTCGACCGCCCCTGAGAGAGCAAAGACGATGAGACTTGATCGAATCAAAGATGTTCTGGTGATCCACGCCCGAATCATAGGGAGGCATAAGTTCGGCATCTTCGGAGCTGCCATCATCGTTTTTTTCGGGCTCGTGGGCTTGTTCGCCCCCTTTCTCGCCCCCCATGACATATGGGAAACCCTCAACACTTCCGACGGCCGGGTGGCGATCCTCAAACCTCCCTCCCTGGAGTTCCCCCTGGGCACGACCATGATGGGAAGAGATATTTTGAGCCAGATGATCTACGCGACCCGAACCACGGTGATCATCGGCATGGTTGCCGGTCTGATCTCGATCCTCATCGGTGCGAATATCGGACTCCTCTCAGGCTACTTCGGAGGCAAGCTGGACGAGATCCTGATGCGCTTCACGGACATCGTCTACGGCATGCCCTTCCTGCCTTTTCTCATCGTCCTGATCGCTCTTTTCGGCCGGAGCATCTGGTTCGTCATTCTGGCCATATGCTGCATCGTCTGGAGAACCTCTGCCCGCGTCATCCGCGCCCAAACCCTTTCGATCCGGCAAAGGCAGTTCATCCAGGCTGCCAAGGCAAGGGGATGCAGCGACTTCAGGATCATTTACGGCCACATCATGCCCAACATCATGCCCCTCCTGCTTCTCTACACCGCCTTCAACATCGCCTGGTCTGTGCTGGCTGAGGCGGGAGCGAGTTTTCTCGGTTTCAGCGACCCGAACAACCTGAGCTGGGGCGGCATGCTTTATGAACTCTGGATTTCGGGTAAGATCCGCACCGCCTGGTGGTGGTTTGCGGCGCCTTCCATCTGTATCGTCCTCCTCGTCAGCGCCCTGGTCTTCATCAGCCGGGCCTACGAGGAAGTGGCCAATCCGCGCCTCATGCAACGATAGGGAGACTCAGAGAACGCCATGCTCCTGGAAATCAAGAATCTCAAGACCCACTATCGAATAGAAAAAGGCACCGTCAAAGCCGTGGACGGTGTCTCCTTTTCCATCAACGAGGACGAAGTGTTCGGCCTGGCGGGCGAGAGCGGGTGCGGCAAGTCAACCCTGATCCGGACGATCATGCGCCTGATCCCGGCCAGTGCCAGGGTCACCGCAGATACGTTTTCATTCCAGGGCCGGGATCTCCTTTCCCTGTCGGATAAAGATTACCGGGAAAAAATCCTCTGGAAAGAGATCTCCATGGTCCCGCAAAGTGCCATGGCTTCCCTGAACCCGGTCCATCGCGTGGGCGATCAGATCGTGGAGGCGATCGTCACCCACACCAAGATGAGCAGGCGGGAGGCGGAAGACCGGTCCATCAACCTCTTCGAGGTGGTGGGGCTCCAGGCCGGGCTCACCCGGAGTTACCCTCACGAGTTCAGCGGCGGGATGCGCCAGCGGGCCATGATCGCCATGGCTCTCGCCCTGGATCCGAGCCTGATCATCATGGACGAACCGACCACGGGCCTGGACGTCCTCGTGCAGGAGAGGATTTTGAGAAAGCTCGCTGAAATCCGGCAACAGGCGAAGAAGAAAAAGGCGATCCTCCTGATCACGCACGACATCTCCGTGATCGCGGAGATGAGCGATCGCATCGGCATCATGTATGCCGGCCGGCTGATGGAGTCGGCGAGTGCCAAGGATGTCTTCAACGAGCCCTTTCACCCCTACACCCTGGGGCTCAAGAACGCTTTCCCGAGCATCAAAGTGTTGGACCAGGAACTGATCTCTATCCCGGGTTCGCCGCCGAACCTGATCGACGACATCCCGGGGTGCGTCTTCTCTCCCCGGTGTCCTTTCGCGATTCCCGAGTGCGATGCCGGCCGACCGGAATACAAGGAAGTCAAACCCCGGCATTTCGCCGCATGTATCAGAACAGACCATGTGGAAGAATTCCGAAAACGGGCAGGAGACAAGGAAACATGGATATCCTCGAGGTCGAAGGCCTAAGGAAACATTTTTACCTCAATCCCGGCTTCTTGGCCAGGATGGTGAGCAGAAAGAAACCGAGCGTGATCAAGGCCGTGGACGGTGTCACGTTCACCATTAAAACGGGCGAGATCCTGGGAATCGCTGGCGAGAG
>JAGUZM010000225.1 GCA_020060805.1 Deltaproteobacteria bacterium
GAAGCGTTGCAGGCGTGCCTGGGCCGCGTCCGTGCTGCCTATGTGACCCACCTCCTGGAGGGGCATCCCGTTTCTTAACAGGTTGCTGAAAAACGCTCATCTACGGCGTTGCCCTCCATCCTCCGTAGCAGTGCTACTGCGGAGGACGGGCGCTCCTCAGGATTTCGGGTGCCTTGTATCTGAGCGTTGTTGATCAACCTGCGAGCAAGGTCCTTTTCAACTAGTGTCCTGAGGTAGAAACCCTTTACCAAATCGAGCTGAGCCGGAGCCCCCGGGGGGTGTTCTCTCAGGACCGCAATACGGCTTCGGGGCGCTTGGAACGCCCCCATAATCTTAATAGGGATTACCGGGAAGGCACAGAGTGGCTTGGCAGTCGGAGAGATTGTCCTCCGGGGCTGTCCGTGGTGATTTTGGGGCCAATGGTAGCGTTAAAGTGGCTCTGAACGAATGTGATTGCGGCCTGGGAGAACACCCCCCGGGGGGCTCCGGCTGCATTCACTTATTCGCCTGTTTTTTTGACTCAGGACACTGGCGAGGAACATAATGCGATTCTCGGGTTGCCGAAAAAGCTGAGAAAAAGATCTTGACAAAGAAACAAGATGGGATAGTGTAATCTGACCTGCACAAGGGTGTGCGGGGATTTCTAAGACTGGTGACAAGGGTGTCTTTTTCTCGCTGTGGAGAAAGACGCCCTTATTTTTTCTTCAAACCCTGATTGGAGAATTTAGCCAACGCGTTTTTTGGCAGCCTGCCAAAGGTAAGGATGTTGTTTAAGATGATGAAGAAACGAAAACCCACTCTTGCCCTCTTCTACTGCCAGAATACGCCCGGCAGCAGCGAGGGGGAAAGGCAAGCTCTTGAACAGGAGTACGGCGAAGGGCTCAGACTCTTCCCTATCCCATGCAGCGGCAGGCTGGAACCCCTCCATCTTCTGAGGGCACTGGAAGAATTCGCCGATGCGGCTTATGCGATCGCTTGTCCTGAAGGGAGCTGTCGCTATTTTGAGGGGAACACCAGGGCGCGAAAAAGAGCCGGTGTTGCAGCCCGCTCCGTTTCAGGAATCGGTATGGAGACGGAGCGGGTCGGGGTGGTTGTCAACAGCGTGGAAAAAAGGAAACCCCTTGCCATGCTCGCAGCGGAGATCATGGAGCGGGTGAGCCTGCTCAAGCCGTCCCCTGTCCTTCGCCCCGGCAAGAGGTCGAGAAAGAAAAAAGGAGTTTCAACATGATCACCGCAGAACAAAAACCTATCCAGGAGATCAGGGAAACCATCGCTCCCTTTAAGAGGATTCTGGTTTTAGGTTGTGGCTCCTGTGTCGCGGAGTGTGCGGCAGGGGGAGAGAAGGAGACGGGAATGCTCGCTTCAACCCTCCGGATGGCTGCCAAGATGGAAGGGAGGGATGTGCTGATCCAGGAGAAGACCCTTGATCGCCAATGCGTCAGGGACTTTGTCATCCTTCTGGATGACATGATCGAGCGGTACGATGCGGTCCTATCCCTGGGATGCGGGGCGGGCGTTCAGGCTGTGGCCGACATGTTCCCAGAAATTCCCGTCATCCCGGCCCTAAACACGGAATTCCTGGGGGAGACCAAAGACCAGGGCTACTGGGTGGAGAACTGCCTCGGGTGCGGGGAATGCATGCTCTATTCTTTCGGCGGAGTCTGCCCGCTCGCCCGGTGCTCCAAGCAGCTCCTGAACGGACCCTGCGGAGGCTCCATGGCCGGCAAGTGCGAGGTGAGGGAGGACCTGCCCTGTGCCTGGCAACTGATCATCGACCGGCTCGATAAGTTCGGCGGCCTCGACAGGCTGGAGAGGATCTACCCGCCCAAGGACTGGTCGAAAAAACAGGGCGGGGGCCCAAGAAAGATCGTCAGGGAGGATCAGCAAAGGTGAAAGCGACGAGCCATCTCAAGCAGGTTCTGGGTAAAGGACATTTCGCGGTGACGGCAGAGTGCGGGCCTCCGAAAGGCGCTGACCAGGAAGCGATCCTCAGGAAAGCCGAACTGCTCAGGGGAAAAGTGGATGCGGTCAATGTGACGGACAACCAGACCGCGATTGTCCGGATGTCGAGCCTCGCTGCCTGCGCTCTTCTCAAGACAGCGGGCCTGGACCCTGTGTTGCAAGTGGTGGTGAGGGACCGGAACAGGATCGCCCTTCAGTCCGATATCCTGGGCGCTGCCGGCCTGGGGATCAGGAACGTGCTCTGCCTCTCCGGAGACCACCAGAGCTTCGGGAACCAGCCCCAGGCAGCGGGTGTCTTCGACCTGGATTCCATCCAGTTCGTCCAGGCTGTCCGAACGATGCGGGACAAAGGGGTGATTCTGGGAGGCGAAGCTCTCACCAAGGCTCCGGACCTTTTCATCGGCGCTGCCGCCAACCCTTTCGGGGATCCTTTTGCCTTCAGGGTGGTGCGGCTCGGGAAGAAGGTGGCTGCCGGCGCTGAGTTCATCCAGACGCAGTGCGTGTACAACCTGGAACGGTTCGAAAAATGGCTCTCCATGGCAAGGGATAAGGGTCTTACGGAAAAAACCTGCATCCTGGGCGGGGTAACGCCGTTGAAGTCTGCGGGCATGGCGAAATACATGAAAAAAAGAGTGGCGGGCATGGACGTGCCTGACGAGGTGGTCAAAAGGATGGAGGGCGTTCCGTCCAAAAAGCAGGGTGAAGAGGGCCTCAAGATCTGCGTGGAAACGATCAAGAGGCTGAAAGAACTGCCCGGCGTCAGGGGCGTCCATATCATGGCGATCGAATGGGAAGAAAAGGTGGCGGAGATCGTCGAGGCGGCCGGCCTTCTGCCAAGACCGGCATGAGAAAGGTGGACGGTGCAAGGTACACGGTGCACGGTAGAAGGAAAAGCATAAAACAAGAATCATAAAATCAAGAAGCGAGATGGCTCTGGTTTCCGTGCACCGTGAGCCCTGTACCGTGTACCACCTGTTATCTGTACAGGGTCTGTGACGAGGTTTTACCGATGCCAAAGAAGTACGGGATTCATACCAAGGCTACCCCGCACCGCTTCAAGGCGATCACCAAGTCGGGCATCATCGCCTGGGAGGAGGGGTGCCTGAAATGTGCGGTCTGTGTCAAAAAACGCTGCGTGTACAAGGTCTACGAGAACCGGGGCCTGGATGCACGGCAGATGGTGGACTCCGTTGACAACCAGTGCATGAACTGCCTGAGGTGCGTCCAGGGCTGCCCCAAGGAGCTGATTCACAAATCCGTGAACCCTGAGTACAGGAGCCTCGGGGACGATCACTATTCGCCCGACATCATCGCAAAGCTCTGGTACCAGGCTGAGACGGGCAAGATCCCCGTGTCCGGAGCCGGATATCCCGGACCCTTCAGCGGCCAGGGGTTTGACGGCATGTGGACCGACATGTCCGAGATCGTCAGGCCGACGCGGGACGGGATCCATGGGAGGGAGTACATCAGCACGGCCGTGGATCTTGGGAAGAAACTGAAACACCTGCGGTTCCATACCGACGGCGATCTGACGGGCGACATGCCGCCACTCATAGATATTCCCCTTCCCATCATGATGAGGGTCCCGGGCTTCGGCTCCATCTCCGGGGAGACGATCAAGGGATGGGCTATGGCCGCAAGGCGGCTCGGAACTTTGCTGTTCCTGCCCCGGGAGAGGGTTCATCGGCGGCTCAACAAAGCTTTGCCCTTCCTCGTTCCCGAGATCGCGGGCAAACCAAAAAAGGGGCCGAGAGGGGGATTCAGGACACGGATCGTGGAGATCACCCCTGAAGGTGAAGGGGAAGAAACCTTCGAGGCAGTGAACGAAGCGCAACCTGCCGGCTTATGGGCAGTGCGTCTTCCCTTGAAAGAGGGTGTCGAAAAAACCGCCCTGTCCCTCGTGAAATCCGGCGTCTCTCTGATTCACCTGGAGGCGGGCTATGGAGGCAAAGGGTTCGGGGGAGAAGACATTTACCTCAGGGACGGGATCCGCCTGGTTCACCGGGCCATGGTGGAAGAAGGGGTCCGGGATGAAATGACGCTGATTGCAGGCGGAGGCATCGCCATGGCAGAGCAGGTGGCCAAAGCGATCCTGTGCGGAGCGGATGCAGTGGTGATCGACTTTCCGATTCTCATCGCCCTGGAATGCCGGATGTGCCGGCGCTGCACCAAGGGCCTCTCCTGCCCCGTGGAAATCGAGAAGGCGACGCCGGCCTGGGTCGCCCGTCGGACGGTGAACCTGATGGCTGCCTGGCACAACCAGCTTCTCGAAGTGATGGGCGCGATGGGGATACGGGATGCACGGCGCTTACGGGGAGAGGTGGGCCGGGCCATGTTCTTCGAGGATATGGACGAGGCGACCTTCGGACCCCTGGGCCAGGGGAAGGAGGGCTTTGAGCTTGAGTAGGGCTGGAACAAACGTGGGAGTGCCGGAGGTGGTAAGGACGCCTTCACGTTTCAGGAACCCCATCGGCAAATACAGGTTGAGCCGCACCAAAGCATGCACGGCATGCGGAAAATGCGTCGAGATATGCCCTCATGACGTGCACGAGATGAAACGGGGCCGTGTCCTGACGCAAAATCACTACCGGTGCGTCGGACCGGAATGCCCGGCGCGATGCTATGAGCAATGCCCTGCCGAGGCGCTCCACCTGAGGAGAAATCCCACTTTCGACACCATGGGCGACTTCCGCTGGACCCCGGACCTTCTGGCAAGCACCTGGGCCATGGCCGAGACCGGGTCCGTACCTCCAGGAGGCCTGCAATACCGGATCGGCGATTCAGGGGGCGGTTTTGATAAGCTGAGACTGGTCCTCCCCCCTGAAAAACGTCCGGAATCGGCGGATGACATCGACGTTGGGGTCGAGCTCAACAGGAGAGGCGATCACGCGCACCGGATCAAGATCCGGGTCCCATTTTACGGCGGCGGCATGTCCTACGGGTCCGTGAGCATCACCACGATGCTCAGCCGGATCAAGGCTGCTGCCGGCCTGGGAACTTTCTGCTGCACCGGCGAGGGAGGCTACCCGGATGAGCTGAAGCCTTACGACGATCATGTCATCACCCAGGTGGCGACCGGACTTTTCGGGGTGCGGGAAGAGACGATTCAAAGGGTGAAGATCGTTGAATTCAAGTACGCCCAGGGCGCAAAACCCGGGCTGGGCGGGCATCTTCTGGGCGACAAAGTGACCCCCGGCGTGGCGCGCATGCGGGAGGCGGTGGCAGGGTATCCCCTTTTCTCCCCTTTCCCTTTTCACAGCGTCTACTCGGTGGAGGATCACAAGAAACACGTCGACTGGGTCAAGGCGATCAACCCCCAGGTCCTCGTGTCGGTCAAGGTCTCCACGCCCACGGATGTGGACATGGTCGCCGTTGGAAGCTATTACGCGGGCGCACACATCATCCACCTCGATGGGAGCTACGGGGGAACAGGTGCTGCGCCCGACATTGCCAAGAAGAACATCGCCATGCCGATCGAGTATGCTGTGCCCAAGGTCCACCAGTTCCTGAAGCAGGAAGGGGTGCGGGACAGGATCACGGTGATCGCGAGCGGCGGTCTGCGAACGCCCCACGATGTGGCCAAGATCATCGCCCTGGGAGCGGACGGCGTTTGCACCGGGACGGCGGACCTGGTGGCTCTCGAATGCATCCGGTGCCACAACTGCGAAAGCGGGAGAGGGTGCGCCAGGGGGATTGCCTCGACGGATCCGGAGCTGATGAACCTCGTCGACGTGGAATGGGGCACCCGGAGGATCACCAACCTCTTCCTCGCCTGGCGGAAGGAGTTGTTGAGGATACTGGAGCGCCTCGGGATGAAAAGCATCCAGGAGCTTGTGGGGCAAACCGATTGCCTCGTCCACTTGGATTATATGAGGAAGAAATGATGAATGAATGGAGTAATCACAGATCGGAGTGATGGAGTAATGGAGTACTGGAGCACTGAAAGAAGAAAGACTGAAAGCGGTCTTCCCAACACTCCATCACTCCAGCGCTCCAATACTCCACCGCTTCGTCATTCCCGTTACCAGGGGTTGCAACCACATGGATAATGCGGAGTTCATTCAGACTATCATACAGTCGAGGAAGCCCCTTCTGAAAGACCTCCCGTGCCCGGGACGTTTTGAAACAGAAGCTGAGGGAGGCTGCGGCGTGACAGGGTTTGCCTGCAGCATTCCGGTGCGGGGAAAACACATTTTTGAGCCTTCCAGGCAGATGCACAACCGGGGAAACGGCCGCGGGGGCGGTATCGCAGCGATGGGTTTTGATCATCGGATGCTCGGCGTCTCAAGGGAAACCATGGAGGAGGACTACATCCTCCAGATCGCCGTCCTGGAGCAGGGGGTCATGGACGAGGTGGAAAGGCTTTTTATCGAGCCATACCTCCGTGTGGACTTCTCCGAGAGAATCCCCCATATCGAGGATTACAGGGACATTCACGGCCTTGAGGTGCGGCCTCCTGATGTGTGGCGGTATTTCGTCCGGGTCAGGGAGCCGGTGCTCGACGAGTTCATAGGCAAGAATCACCTGGCCGGCCTGGGCCGAAGGCAGAGCGAGGATGAGTTCATCTACCAGAACAGCTTCAAGCTCAACAGGGCGTTCTATGACGCTTTCGGGAAACAACAGGCCTTCGTGTTATCCCACGGCCGCAATTTTTTCATCCTGAAGATCGTCGGGTATGCAGAGCAGGTCGTGCAGTATTACAAACTGGACGATTTCAAGGCCCACATCTGGATCGCCCACCAGCGCTACCCGACCAAGGGGAGGGTCTGGCACCCTGCGGGCGCCCATCCCTTTATCGGCCTGAACGAAGCCCTCGTACACAACGGGGATTTTGCCAATTACCATTCCGTGGTGGAGTACCTGCGGCAGCGAAACCTCCACCCCCTCTTCCTGACCGACACGGAGGTGGCCGCCCTCCTGTTCGACCTGTACAGCCGCACCTACGGCTATCCCTTGGAGTACGTGATCGAAGCGCTGGCGCCGACCATGGAAAGGGACTTTGACCGGTTGCCCCCTGAAAAACAGGAAGTCTACAGGGCCATTCAGGCGACCCATATCCATGGGTCCCCTGACGGCCCTTGGTTCTTTATCATCGCCAGGAACGACACGGAGAAGAAACAACTTCAGCTCATCGGAATCACCGACACCGCCATGCTCAGGCCCCAGGTTTTCGCTCTCCATGACGGCCAGGTGCAGGTGGGGCTGATCTGCTCTGAAAAGCAGGCGATCGATGCGACCCTCAGGAGCCTTTCCGACGAAGATCCCCGCGTAGGGACTGTGGCTGACCGGTACTGGAACGCCCGGGGCGGAAGCCATACCGACGGCGGAGCCTTCGTCTTCAGCCTCGATGAGAACGGCTCGGAGTCAACGGAGCGGCGCCTCACGTGCACGGACAAGTTCGGACGGCACATAAAAATCCCGGAAGGCGAGGTTCCCTACCTCCCGGGTCGCGTCTATTATCTCCTGGAAGAAGAGGGGAAGAACAAATTCGACGTCTCCAGGTTCTTTGAGCTTCAGAGGCCCGACCTCCTGTTCGATTTTATCAAGGAAGGGATGAAGGCCTGGGACTATGCGGATTTCATGGAATGCCTGAGAGGGGTCAGGGCTTGGGCAAGGAAGGGAGATGCCTACTTTGAAGTGGCTTTGGAGGCGCTCACCCAGCTGCTGGATAGGCGCTATCCCACGTATGACAAAAAGCGAAGGTCCATACTCCAGATCGTCACGGTCACTCTTGAGAACATCTTTCGCCATTTCCCTTCCCTGGAACAAAATCCCTACCCCCCTTCATCCAAGAAGGGGGCGGCTGGAACGGAAGATTTCAAGACAGCCTATCGCCTGATTGACTGGGAGACGAGGCAGTTCTTCAGGGGTCTGACCTACAACGAGAAGGTGCTTCTGATCGATGCCTCCCTTTTCCCTCCCGAGGGCGACCACTGCGACAGCCGCTTGATGGCCGAAGCTTTTTTCAGGGGATGGCGCAGGTTCATCGTATTCGGGCTCCGGGGCCAGCGGTTTCACGGTTGCGGGTTCGGGCCTGATTCAGGGGGCGTGCGCATCGACGTCTACGGGAGCTCGGGCGATTACCTCGCGTCCGGGATCGACGGCCTGTCCATTTATGTCCACGGCAACGGCCAGGACCAGCTGGGCCAGATCATGAAGTCGGGAAAACTCGTCATTTATGGGGACACGGGTCAGACTTTCATGTACGGCGCCAAGGGCGGAGAGGTTTATGTCATGGGCAATGCAGCCGGCCGGCCTCTGATCAACGCGGTGGGCAAACCCAGGGTGGTGATCAACGGCACTTGCCTGGATTACCTGGCAGAATCATTCATGGCGGGCGACCCTCACCGCGGCGGCGGGCTGGTGATCCTGAACGGACTGACCTTTGACAGCCAGGGAAAAGCCATCCCTCAACCCAACCCCTATCCGGGATCGAACCTCTTCTCCCTCGCATCGGGTGGGGCGATCTTTGTGAGGGACCCTTTCAAAACGATCGACGAGGAACAACTCAACGGCGGAGAGGTGGTTCCACTGGAGGAGAGGGACTGGGACCTGATCCTCCCCTATCTCCAAGAGAACGAGAAGCTTTTTCACATATCCGTTCAGGAAGATCTACTCAATGTCAATGGCGAGGCTATGAGCCCCTTGGAGGTG
Source organism: Deltaproteobacteria bacterium (assembly GCA_020060805.1). GTDB lineage: Bacteria > Desulfobacterota > DSM-4660 > Desulfatiglandales > HGW-15 > JAHECH01. The sequence goes on from JAGUZM010000225.1 coordinate 8,617, forward strand.
TACCGGAAGGTGAGGCCGAGATCCACTCCGGACCTGAATGAAGACGGATTGCAGGAGTGGGATTAGGGCGTGGGGCTCAGAGCGTAGAGCCAAGGGCGGAGAGGAGCGCTTTCGAGCTTGCCGAAACGCAAAAAATGAAATAGGTTTTCGTCATTATGGGTACCGGAGTGGAATACAAAAAGGCATTCCTCGCTCTGGAGGATGGGACGGTTTTCAAGGGCCGCTCTTTTACGGGTGATTTCGAGGCGGTCGGGGAAGTGGTGTTCAATACGAGCATGGCCGGATACCAGGAGATCCTGACCGACCCCTCTTACTGCGGCCAGATGGTCACCATGACTTATCCCCTGATCGGAAACTACGGCATCAACGAAGAGGACATCGAATCAGAGCGGATTCAGGTGAGGGCCCTCCTGATCAAGGAATACCAGGAGCATCCGAGCAACTGGAGATCGAATAAAAGCCTGGCCCAATACCTCAAGGCGAGCGGCATCCCCGGTATCGAGGGTATCGACACCCGGGCTCTCACCAAGCACATCAGAGAGGCGGGGGCGATGAATGCCGCTCTGTCCACCCATGACCTCGACCCGGATTCCCTTGTGGAGAAGGCCAGGCGTTCTCCGCCCATGGCGGGCCAGGATCTTGTGAAGGAAGTGACGTGCGAAGGACCTTTCCTGTGGCGGGAGGGGAGGCGAGAGAAGGTGAAGGGCGGGCTGGAGGCGTTCCAATGGCCCGATGAGCCGGGCATGTGGCGCGTCGTCGCCATGGACTACGGCGTAAAGTTCAACATCCTGCGGTCCCTGGAAAGGAGAGGGTGTACGATTCTCCTTCTCCCCGCTGCCGCGGATTCGAAAACCATAGACAAGCTCGAACCCCATGGCCTGTTTCTGAGCAACGGGCCGGGTGATCCTGCTGCCGTGACCTATGCTGTGGACACGATCAGGGGCCAGGTGGGCAAAAGGCCCATTTTCGGGATTTGCCTCGGCCACCAGCTGATCGGCCTCGCCTTGGGAGGGAAGACCTTTAAACTCAAGTTCGGCCACAGGGGTGCGAATCAGCCTGTCAAAGACCTTGGAACGGGCAAGGTGGAAATCACATCCCAGAACCACGGCTTCTGCGTGGACATCCGGTCTCTGAACGACCCGGATATCGAGCTGAGCCATGTGAACCTGAACGACCAGACCCTCGAAGGGCTGGTCCACAAAAGGCTTCCTCTTTTCTCCGTCCAGTACCATCCCGAGGCTTCACCGGGTCCCCACGATGCGACCTATCTTTTTGACCGATTCGTGGAGTTGATGAAAAAGCATCACAAGAAGTAATGAGTGATGAGTAATGGGTGATGGGTGAAGAGGGACAAAAGTGCCTAAAGTGCGCTAAAGTTTGAAGTGCCTAAAGTTAGAAAAGCAAAGAAGAAAAAAGAATCACGAAAACACGAAGAAAGAGAAAACCCGTCCCTTGTAGCTGAACGTTATGCCTAAACGCACTGACCTAAGAAAGATCCTCATCATCGGCTCAGGCCCGATCGTGATCGGCCAGGCCTGTGAGTTCGATTACTCAGGAACCCAGGCCTGCAAAGCCCTGAAAGAGGAGGGCTACGAGGTCGTCCTGATCAACAGCAACCCTGCGACGATCATGACCGATCCCGAGACGGCGCACCGCACGTACATCGAACCGATCACGCCCCAGATGGTCGGGATGGTGATCGAGCGGGAGCGGCCTGATGCGATACTCCCGACCCTCGGGGGCCAGACAGGGCTCAACACGGCTGTTAAAGTTGCCGAGATGGGGTTGCTGGATAAGCTGGGTGTGGAAATGATCGGCGCCTCGATCCCGGTCATCCAAAAAGCGGAGGACAGGGAAAAGTTCCGCGATGCTATGAGCCGGATCGGCCTGCGCGTTCCGAAGAGCGGCATTGCCAGGAACATGGAGCAGGCGAGGCAGGCGGCGGAGCGCATCGGTTATCCCCTGATCATCCGGGCGAGCTTCACCCTGGGGGGGATCGGCAGCGGGATCGCCTACAACCGCGAGGAGATGGAAGCCCTTGCGAGCACCGGGCTTGAGGCGAGCATGATTTCAGAAATCATTGTCGAAGAATCGCTCATCGGCTGGAAAGAGTTCGAGCTCGAGGTGATGAGGGATTTCAAGGACAACGTGGTCATCATCTGTTCCATCGAGAATTTCGACCCCATGGGGGTCCACACCGGCGACAGCATCACCGTGGCCCCGGCTCAGACCCTGACGGACAGGGAATATCAGATGATGCGCAACGCGGCCATCGATGTGATCCGGGAGATCGGCGTTGAGACCGGAGGTTCCAACATCCAGTTTGCCATCCATCCCGAAAACGGGGAGATGATGGTGATCGAGATGAACCCGAGGGTTTCCAGGAGTTCGGCTCTCGCGTCCAAAGCGACCGGGTTTCCCATCGCCAAGATCGCGGCAAAGCTCGCCGTGGGTTACACCCTGGACGAGATTGCCAATGACATCACCCGGGAAACCCTCGCCTCCTTTGAACCGACCATCGACTATTGCGTGGTGAAGATCCCGAGGTGGACTTTTGAAAAATTCCCCGGCGCAGTGGACAGGCTGACCACGGCCATGAAATCCGTGGGAGAGACCATGGCCATCGGAAGAACCTTCAAGGAGGCCCTCCAGAAGGCTGTCCGATCCCTGGAGATAGGCAGGTTCGGCCTAATCTCCGATTCGCCCAGGAGCAAGGAGTCCCGGGCAGACGCGTTGGAGATCGAACAGAACCTGCGCAACCCGAACTCAAGGCGGATCTTTTATATCGCTGAAGCCTTCAACAGGGGCTTTCAGGTCGATCAGGTTCATGAATTGACTCGGATCGATCCCTGGTTCCTGTTCCATATCCAGCAGATCGTGGAGATGGAGAAAAGGCTCAACGATATGGCCGGCCGGGGGGTTTCACCGGAGGCGTGGGATCCGGACTTCCTGAAGCAGGTGAAGGAATACGGCTTTTCCGATGTGCTCCTGGCGCGCGTCTTCAAGCAGGAGGAGGAGGGGATCCGGCGGAGCAGGAAATCCAAGGAGGTGAAGCCTGTTTATAAGCTTGTGGACACCTGCGCGGCTGAATTTGAGGCCTACACGCCCTATTACTATTCCACCTACGAGCAGGAGAACGAGATCCGGCCTTCCCAAAGGAGAAAGGTTGCCATCCTGGGGGGCGGTCCCAACAGGATAGGCCAGGGCATCGAGTTCGATTACTGCTGCGTCCAGGCTTCTTACGCCCTCAGGGAGATGGGTATTGAGAGCATCATGGTCAACAGCAACCCTGAGACGGTGAGCACGGACTACGATACATCGGACAAGCTCTATTTCGAGCCCCTCACGAGGGAGGATGTTCTCAGCATCATCGAGCAGGAAAAGCCGGAGGGAATCATCGTCCAGTTCGGCGGGCAAACCCCTCTGAACCTCTCCGTTCCCCTGGCCGAAGCCGGGGTGAATATCCTCGGCACCACTCCGGACAGCATCGACATCGCCGAAGACAGGAAGCGGTTCCAGCAACTCCTGAAGAAACTGAACCTTCGCCAGCCCGACAACGGGATAGCCACGAATGAAGAAGAAGCGATCCAGGTGGCAAGAGAGATCGGCTACCCGGCCCTGGTGAGGCCATCTTTCGTCCTGGGCGGCCGGGCCATGGAGATCGTCTACGACCAGAAAGACCTGGAGCATTACATCAAACATGCCGTGGAGGTGACGCCGGGCAAGCCGGTTCTGATCGACCGCTTTCTCGACCATGCGGTGGAAATAGACGTGGACGCCATCTCCGACGGCCGCGACACTGTGGTGGCCGGCATCATGGAGCATATCGAGGCGGCGGGGATCCACAGCGGGGACAGTGCCTGTGTCCTGCCCCCCATTTCCCTCGACCATGAGATCACTGAGCAGATCACGGCGCAGACCAAGGCCCTGGCGCGGGAACTCCATGTGGTCGGCCTCATGAACATCCAGTACGCCGTGAGGGACGGGCGGGTCTATGTTCTGGAGGTGAACCCGAGAGCTTCGAGAACAGTCCCCTTTGTGAGCAAGGCGACCGGTGTTCCCCTTGCGAAGCTGGCAACCAAGGTCATCATGGGCATGGCCTTGAATGAACTCGGCCTCGCCCAGGAGAGATTGCCCGTCCATGTGTCGGTCAAGGAGTCGGTTTTTCCCTTTGCCCGGTTTCCCGAGGTGGATACCCTTCTCGGCCCTGAAATGAAGTCAACCGGTGAGGTGATGGGGATCGATGAGAGCTTCGGCCTCGCTTTCGCCAAGTCCCAGCTCGCCGCGGGACAACGGCTTCCCCTCGCAGGAACGGTGTTTATCAGCGTCAAAGACGAGGACAAGGCGGCAGTCGTCGCGACCGCCTCTCTTTTTTCGGCCATGGGCTTCAAAATCGTAGCCACAAGCGGGACCGCCGCTTTTCTATCTCGCATCGGGATCAAGAACCAGCAGGTCATGAAGGTGGGAGAAGGAAGACCCAACATCGTGGACATGATCAAGAATAAAGAGATACAGCTGGTGATCAACACGACGAGCAGCAAGAGGGCTGTGGCTGAATCCTATTCGATCCGCCGGACTGCCCTCACTTTCGATGTGCCTTACACGACGACGATAGCCGGCGCCATAGCCACGGCTCTGGCGATCCAGGCGCTGAGGGAAGGGAAACTGGGCGTGAAGCCTCTGCAGGAATACCACGTGAAGAACGTGAGGGGTAATGCGTGATGGGTGATGGGTGAAGAGGGAGAAAAGTGCCTAAAGTGCGCTAAAGTTCGAAGTGACTAAAGTTCGAAAAGCAAGGACAAAAGCAGGATCACGAAAACACGAAAGAAAGAAAGCACGAAAAAGAAGAATAGAGGTTCAGGGTGGGTTCAGGGCAGTGAAACCCATCATTGTGTATGAGCCCCGTTTTGCGGGGCGAAGGATCGGGACCAGCCGTTCGACATGCTCACGGCCCTGAGTGAAGCCGAAGGGGAGGTCCCTCGTACAGGAGAGAGCTCCTGTTTGCGAAAACGGGGCTCATCCGTTATGGAAGATCGGCTGAATTTCATTGAAGAGCGTCCCAGGGAGGAATGCGGCATCTTCGCCGTTTACGGTCATGAAGACGCTTCCAAGCTCGCCTATTTCGGCCTTTACGCACTCCAGCACAGGGGCCAGGAGAGCTCC
>JAGUZM010000212.1 GCA_020060805.1 Deltaproteobacteria bacterium
AGCCCGTCGCGGTTGATGCGCTCGATTTGCAGGATTACGCTGGGGCTCTCACCTTGTGGTGCGGAAAGGTTTTCGTTATCAGACATAAGCAAACCCTCTTCCTGGAAATTTTCTGAGCCGACTCTATTCCCTCCCCTTCGTATAGGCGAATCCGGCCTGACAGGTTCCAGATGTTTTCGTCACTGTCCTCCGGAGGAAGGGTCTCCTTTGACCGGAAGCAGGCATCCATCGATACACTTCACCTCGCACCTGCCGTCGCACGGTTCGGTGTGGATGGTGACACTCGTACGGGGGAAGTGGTTTTCGATCGCTTCCGCGATTTCATCCGTGATCCGGTGGGAATCCTCCACCGTCATTTTGGGGTCGACCTTGATATGAAATTCCACAAATCGGTAGCCCCCCGCCTTGCGGGTGCGCAAATCGTGAAACCCATGGATATCCTTGCCGTGGCTGCGGATCAATGCGTTAATCCAGGCCTCCTCCTCTTCAGGAAGCCTCACGTCCATCAAATCGCGGGCTGAGTGAACCGTCAGGCTGTACGCTGCCTTGATGATCAGGAGAGCGACGGCAATCGCTGCAACGGGGTCCAGCCAGTGGAAGTGCCTCCCTTCGAAAACGGTTTCTCCCATCCAGATGAGGATAAGGCTGATCGTGACGCCGGCGGAAGTGTAGACATCGGTCCTGAGGTGCCATGCGTCAGCAAGGAGCGCGACAGAGTCCGTTTCTTTTGCAACCTTGAAGAGCGATTGGGAAACGACGATGTTGACCCCTGTGGAAAAGAGCATCACCGCGATCCCCCAGCCGATGGCTTCAAGGGGCGTCGGGTGGATGAGCTTGCGGATGGCTTCGTAGATGATCCAGGCTGCGGCGATAAAGATGAGCGCGGCTTCGATCGTGCCGGATATGTTTTCCACTTTCCCGTGACCGAAGGGATGCACCCTGTCCGCGGGCTGGCTGGATTTTTTCACGGAGAAGAGAGCGATGAGAGCAGCCAGGAGATCCATGCCCGAGTGAATGCCTTCCGACAGGATCGCCACAGAACCGATCGCCAGTCCCACCGCCACCTTGAGGATCAGGAGCGCGATGTTGGAAATGACGGAGATGAGGGCGATGCGAACTTTGCGACTTGCCGCGTCCATGTGGGGCTTCCGGGTCCTTTCAACCGATGAATCCCCTCGGAAAAACGAGGAGAAAAGCCATGGTGTCCATCATATTCCGATTTGAAAAATTTTCCAGAAAAAACCTGCTCCCATCGTGAGCAGGAGCAGGAGGGAGGTTGCGTTCCGGGAAGAACATTTCTGTGGACTTCTTTTCAGGAAGTGCGCTATTTTTTCATTTCATCCCGGCAAAAAAGGATTTTCAAAAAGGGAGCCCCTTGGCTTTGGGGATGACACAACAAGCCCTTGTCCCAGGAGGTTTTCGCTTATGGTACAAAAGCGCAAGAGCACGGCGGTCCGGAAGAAACAAATTATCGACGCAGCCAGAAAGCTGATCATCAAGAAGGGGAGCGAGCACCTGACGGTCAGGAGCATCGCCAAGGGCGTGAATATCACCGAGGCGGCGATTTATCGCCACTTCAAGAGCAAGCGCGAGATTCTCTCCTTCCTGATGAACCACATCACGGAGTCCATGGTGAATGAGCTCGAAAAGAAGCCCCTCGCAGGGACGGCATCTCTTGAAACGGTCAACCAGATCCTGGCCCGCCATCTCTCCGAGATCGAAGAGAGGAGGGGAATGTCGTTCCAGATCATCGCCGAGATCATCAGCCTCGGCGACAAAAAACTCAACACTGAGGTTTATGACAGCATCGGGCTGTATCTCGATCGCTTGAGGGCATTGCTTTCCGAGGGCGTCCGAGGGGGATTCATTCGAGACGATATCGACCTCGAAGCTTCAGCCTTGTTGATCTTCGGCATGATTCAAGGGCTGGTCAATGTCTGGGCCCTCAGCAATTACAGCTTCGACTTGGCGGAGAAGTACGCATCCCTCTGGACGATCCTGGGCCAAGCCATCCAAAAAGGGCAGCCTTCGTAGCGCATGGCCTTGGCCTCTGACACGGCCCTTGAAAAACGACCCCGTCATCCGTGAAACAAGCGAAGCGATGCATGAGGGGAGCACCGCCGGGGATCAGCCGGTGCAGGAGCGCCCTGGGGGAGCGGTTCATGAAAGGGAGGGATGTAATCGTCATCGGCGCCGGCGTGTTGGGGCTCTCCGTGGCATACCACGCCGCTCTCTCCGGAGCGGATGTGACCGTGGTCGAAAAGGCGGAGATCGGGTCTGGGAGCTCCTCAGGAAATGCGGGGCTGGTCGTGCCGAGCTTTTTCGAACCCCTCCCTTCACCCGGCGTCATCCGCGAAGCGCTCGGTCAGGTGCTGGACCCGGAGGGTTTCTTCGGCATCCGACCCAGGCTCGACCCCTCTCTTCTTCGTTGGCTCCTGCAATTCGCCCGGTTCTCCAACCGGGGGCATTACACCAAAGCCGTAAACCTGTTCCTGAGGCTCAACGAAGAGGGCCTCGAGGATCACCTCCGCATGGCTGCCGCAGCCGGCGGGCAGTACGGCTTTTCGCAGAAAGGGTTGCTTTTCCTATTCCTCAGCCAGGAGCGCTTTGATGAAGGGAAGAGAAAAGCGGAACGGGGATCTCGCGAGGGAATCGCGTCCCAGGTGTTGAGCGGCGATGAGGTTCGCGATCAGGAACCGGGGGCGGGGGAAAGGGTGGCGGGGGGTATCCGCTACTGCAAAGACGCCATGCTCCAGCCCGCACTGTTTCTCCAGTACCTCCGGAACCAGGCCGAGAGGCTTGGGGCAAAGATTTTGTCGAAAACCGAGGTCTACGGTTTCAGGAAAAACCGTGGCCGGGTCACAGCCCTTCTCACGACCAGAGGGGTCCACAAGCCTGATCAAGTCGTGCTTGCGACCGGGGCGTGGACCCGGACTGTAGGACGCCTGCTGGGCGTCAACCTGCCCGTGGAAGGGGGGAAAGGCATCAGCCTGACTTTTCGCAATCCCCAGTTGGCTCTCCGCCAGCCCCTGATCCTGGATGAGCATGTCGCGATAAGCCCTTTCCCGGACGCCCTCCGGGTCACAGGGGTTCTCGAACTGGCCGGGCTGGATATGACTCTCGACCCCGCGCGCGTGGATGGTCTACAAAGAAAGGCGGCGGCCTATTTGCCCGGAGTGAATGCATTGCAGCCGGAAGAGGTGTGGCGCGGTCTGAGGCCCTGCGTTCCCGACGGGTTGCCGCTCCTGGGACGTCTTCGTCCGTATGGGAATGTCATCGTCGCGAGCGGCCATGACACCAGGGGCATTTCCCTGGGCCTGGTGACGGGACGGTATGTGGCCAGGATGCTGAACGGCGAATCCCTGCAAGGGTTGGAAAAGATGTTGAGCCCCAACCGCTTCTAGCAGGCTGCTGAAAAACACCCATCTTTTGCGGACGAAGACTCCCTACCTTCCGAAAAGCTGGTTCATCCGAAGGAGCAGGGAAAAATCGCCCGCGATCCTGTACTTCTGCTGCATGAACATCTGCTGGCCGTCGGCTTTTCCGGTCATGATGTCCATCCATACCTCAAAAGGCGTCTCAACCGTCAGGTCCGGCTTGTCCGCCGGTCCTTCCACTGCCTCGATCCGGCCTCCCTCAACCCGGAAGTGGCATGAGCCCTTCACTTCGCCCGAGAAGTTGAACTGCAAAATCGCCCTGGTCTCACCGGCAGCTTGGGGATTGAACCCCATGGGCATGATCATCATGAAAGTCTCGATGGAGTCGGGCCTCGGGACGAGCTTTTTCGCCTCGAACTCCTTGGGGGTGATCCCTTCGGCGATGCACGTTTTCCACATCAGGTTTCCGATCTGCAGGAATTTCTTCGGGTCCTCCGCCAGGGGCTGCCTGATCGCCGCCATGGTCTCTGGCCTGATGGCCATGGATTCGGCCAGTTCGCGACCCCCCTGAACGGTCGCAGCCAGCACGGCATTTGCCTTTTCCGAAAAAGCGGGGACCGTCATCGCTTCGGCGTAGGGGCGATAGATCTCCGTGACAAGATCGCCGTGCCTCCCGAAGATGAAGTTCACCCACGAGGAAAGCTGGTCGAAAACCGACTCCTCCGGGAATCCCGCCACGGCGAGGAATGCGGCTTTCGGGTGTTTGTGGCGCAGAGGGTGGCCGGTTTTTCCCTCAGAGAAGATGAAGAACGGTTCGAGCACAGGGAGGGTGCGCTCGATGAACGCCTTCAGGGCCGCGTTGACGGTGAAATGATACAGGGGCGTCGCGTAAACCACCAGGTCCGACTGGAGCCACTTCGGGTAAAGCTCCAGGGTCATGTCATCTTTGTGGATGCAAACGCCGGGTGTCTTGGTCCAGCAGGTGAAGCAACCGATGCAATTTTTGACGGACTTGTTTCGCAGCTCGATCACTTCCACATCCGCCCCCCCTTCACGCATGCCCCTGACGAGGTGGTCGAGCATGAGGTGGGTTTTGCTTTGTCCTTCACTCCGTGGACTGGATTGGACAGCAAGGACTTTCATGGTTTTCTCCTTTCTTGTGGTCGGGACGTTGACGATGCTGAGGGACTCTTTTTCAGGTGAATCTGCCTCTTTCCCCCTGTCAGGGCCCGGGAAAACTTCAGCCGGGGAAGGGGGCTTGGTTGCGATTTCTTCATACATCCGCCGCTGCACAGCGAGGGAAGGGAGCCCCAGTTTCTTCAGGTAGTAGTCCGGGAAGCGCAGATTGAAGGGCACCCCGAAACCAAGGATCAACCCGATGGGAATGAGGGCGCGGGTGAAGACCGAGGGATAGAGGCTCAGGACGATGCATATCCCGAATACCGCTGACCAGGTGTAGGTCATGATCCTGTTGATTCTGATGAACACCGGGTTATCCCACACGGCTCTGGGTGAGTATTTCTTGGCATAGTGGTACGTGAAGGGCTCCAG
>JAGUZM010000011.1 GCA_020060805.1 Deltaproteobacteria bacterium
CTGCTTCCTTGGGATTTGTTTGTTGTTGGCGCAACAAAATCTCCCATGAGGAGGACACCTTTTTCAATCAGTTCCTAAAATCGTTTTTGGACAAGAGTGGGTAACAATATGTCTGAATTCAACCTCGGAATCAAGTGGGATTGTTGTGAGGTCCATCCTCAGGCGAGGCAAACATCGCCTACGTGGGATTCACCCGGACCATCCGCGACCTGCGTCTCCCCCGGGACTTCAAGGCCATCCTCACCCCTGAATGGCAGAAAACGATCGAGCGATATGAACCGGTCCAGGTTTCCAGGCCATCCAAGGCGTTTCCGAGGTCACGGAAGTGGGCACCTCACCCGGCTTTTTCGGGTAAAAGATATGGCGAATTCACAATCGAAGCCAATCTCCCTAAGCTATCCCCAAAAAAGGATGAAGACAGTCAGAGACTGACTTGAAAGCGTCTCCCACAGTGTCTGAAGAGCTATTGAATTGTTGAAGGACGTCCCTTCTCTCCTCACATCCTTCAGCAAGCTAGCGAAACTTAACACTGCGCAACAAGGCCGCCGGTTTCTGATTTCTCTCGCTTCGATTTTAGCCTTCATTTTTCTCTTGACAAATCGTAGCTTTAAAGCTACATTCCCTGTCATGGAAGCCTCGGAGAGACAGGTCGAAAACTACATACGCCCTGACGGTAGCTGTCCTTTTGACGACTGGTTGAACTCGCTCCGGGACAGCAGAGCAAGAGCAAGGATTCGTACAAGGATCGGCCGTGTCCGATTGGGAAACCTGGGTGATTGTAAGCCAGTAGGCGGGAGCGTTCTGGAACTCATAGTCGACTACGGCCCCGGTTATCGTGTTTACCTCGGCCAAGCCGGGACGAAGTTGGTGATTCTCCTTTGCGGCGGGGACAAGAGTTCGCAACGTGAGGACATTAGGAAAGCTATCGAATACTGGGAGGACTACAAGAATAGAGATTAGGAGTCCACAATGGCCAAAAGCAAAAGTTATCAAAAAAGCCTTTTGGAAGCGCTGAAAGATCCACTTGAAGCAGTGGAATACCTGAACGCCGCTCTCGAGGAGGGGGACCCTGCGGTTTTTCTTCTCGCATTGAGAGATGTCGTTGATTCGTATGGTGGAATGAGCAAGCTCGCGGCATCTACAGCTCTAAACAGGGAGAATCTTTACAGGATGCTTTCAACGAAAGGAAATCCTGAATTCTTCAGTTTGCTGACTGTCCTCAAGGCAGTCGGTTTTCGATTGGCAGTCGAATCCAGGGCTGGCGGAGGTTTAGCAACCAAAGTCGGAATTAAGAAAATAGTTCTGCATCCAAGTCCAAGCATGAGGCAGGTGAAGGAATCTGCTCGGGAGTACGCCCTCGCGGCAGATACATCACCTCGTTTGGAGGGTGCTATCCCGTTTAAAACGGCAGACGATCAAGAAATGGGAACACTCGGCTTCGATTACAAAAAGGGCATCTTATTCCTCCAGCTAGCAGAGTATGCCCCACTCGGCCCGGTTCGCGAAGCGGAGCTTCAATTGCAGGATGGAAGATCAGTCCCTGCCGTGGAAGTCTCGGTAGATGAAAAGAATCGCCTGGTCTTGCTCAGAAATACGAAGATTTCGCCCAGAGAAGTATCGCAGATTACGTTGTCGACCGAGGGTGGGTGATGCATGCCGATATCCAAAGAGTTGATAAACTCTTAACTGAAATGCAGCTTGTGGATCTTCCTTATCAAGGATCAGCGGCACGCGAGGATCTCTATCAGGATATTTGCAGGCTCCTATTTGATACCCAATTGTATCAGGAAATTTGGTCGGAGCCGACTTTGAATCACCTGGAACAACTGTTTGAAAACGAAAAACCTAGCGAGCTTTTTCAAGTCGAATTGGAGGAGATTCAGAGACGAGCGACCGCAGTAAGAGATATCAACGATTTCTTTTTTGGTATCGCAGATCAGGAAACTGCGGTAGGGGATCTATGCAAATCCTTGTCAAGAGTCATTCTTCCCACTGAAAATAAATAGGTAATTTCTTTTACAAAACCCTTATTGCTCGCCTTTTTTCCTAACCCTCCTGGTGGGCGTTTGGTTGGACTCCCGCAACAGGATGAGGTCTTCATCCAGCCCATGTCGCAGCAATTCCAGCCTTGGCGATTCGGCTGCCAAATGCTCCGCTGGAATGTGACTAAGTCGAAACGGGAATAGACCTGGGCTGTCGAGTAGGTCTTTGATGGGAGCCGAACTGTTCTTTCGCGCATGCAAAGAAGCTTCCACAAGCCAAGCAACAAGTCGCGAGTCTTGAATTGAAATTACATTTCCCTGGCGATATACGCCCTTTTGACCCGTCTCATTTAAAACATTCCAATCTATGAAAGACCGAAGGACACGCCGTGCACCCCTTGAGACGGTCTCTCGCTCCCCATATTGCTCTCGGACACGCCGCTGAACTTGTGAAGCTGTAACCTTCCCCTGAAGTTTCAGCAGTCGACCGGTCTGAGACGCTACCCCCCCCAAAACGGATACACAGCCAACACCATCCCCCAGTGGATGGCGATGCGGTACTCCGGTGGAAGTCCCACAAGCAGCTTGTTCCCATTGTCACGAAGCCCTTCTAATTCCCGAGGAGGGTTTTGCCATGTCTTCATCAGAATGGAGATGATCTTTTCGCGGGTACCTCGTTCGGCCTGCCCACCCACGGATACCTTGTCCTTTAGAAGTTCCTGCAATGCATCATTGACGGCAGCCTTGTCGTTCCCCGCCAGGATCAGATTGGCTGTTCGATCAAGCCATTCCAGGCGCACTCGCTGACTGAATCCGATCTGGTCTGTCCCTCTGGTCATTCGCCCCTCCTATCGATCCGGACAAGAGGGACAATGATCTCTTCGACTGAAATGCCGCCGTGACAGACTGTGCGCTGCCCTTCTTGGACAAATGCCTGGCGAGCGGGAGCCAGGAGTGCGAGGTAGGTCTCCGGAAGACCAATGGATCCCCATTCAAGCGCGTCGGGGAAGCACTCCTTCACTCTATCACGCAGAGTTACATCAGGATAAATGCGGACACGCTCACCACGAAGGTCCGCGACACTGCCTTCCGCCGGCCGGCCACAACCTTGCGCTTCGATGTTTCCATGATCAGAAGTCAGATAGACCCGGAAGCCCCGATTCAGAAGCAGATCAAGGAGGTTGTTAAGATATGGCTGTTTGGCCCACTGACATACCTGGTTGTGCATACCAGATGTGCCCATCTCCATTCCATGCATTATCTTGTCGACTTTGTCTATGACCAGTCCAGCAACTCGAGCCTTGGGATGAGAAATTGCTTCGGAAACACATTCCAAGTTACCGTCGCCCAGCCCCTTTATGTAAGAGACCTCGTTTGGCGTTAAGCCATGGTCCGCCCAGAACTGCGACCAGAGTGCCGGTTCCTTCTCCGTGGTCTGGATGCTATTTGGGAAAAAGATAGGAGACTTTCCAGCAAAGGTGGCTTGGCGTGAAACGGATGTTATAGAAGGAATCCATGCGAATACAGCCTGCTCCCGAAACCGCAAGCCTGTCTGGCGCGAGGCGAGTGTACTACGGATCACCAGCCATTGGTCCATGCCAAGGCCATCCACTACGATCAATGCGAGCTTTGCCCGACGGTCGTCACCCAGCTGACGGGCAAGAAACCGTGGGAGGTGATGCAGCATGACCGGAGGCACCGGCGGCAGGTTGGGTAGCCCGTTGTACCGCTTGAGGAGCCAAGCAGTAAAACCGGTGTCCACATCTTTCTGCAAGCTTTTAGCGCGGTTGTTGATATCCCCTACGGCATTATCGGCTTCCTCATTCATGAGCATAATCAGCTCCGCCCATCCGCGGGCGAAATGGAACCATTCAGTGTACTTTGCGTTGTTAGAGGGAATCGATGTCTGCAAGCTGTCGATGAGCTTGAGAAGGCGGCGAGATCTATC
>JAGUZM010000319.1 GCA_020060805.1 Deltaproteobacteria bacterium
CATTGACGCCTAAGACCGAAATCTGTATAATCATCAATACATTATGCTTCGTATCGTCCGGGCCCGCAAAAGGTATTTCTCAACAGTCGATGGTTCGAGAGGGTAATGCGGGAGGAGGCTCCCCTGATTGTTTTGGGCTGAATCGTTGGCTTCATTGATTGCTGGATCTCATCTAAGGAGGTTGATCATGAAAAAAGCCGTATTGGCGGTGCTGTTTGTATCTCTCGTTGCTTGTGCCGGCCCCGGGAAGATTCCCATTGATCAGGCCATGTCGCCGACGCTAAAGGGAAAGTCCCTATCCCTGGTGACGCATGAAAGCCCGGGCTTTGTGGCCATGACGTACGGCAAAGGGATGTTTGCCGTGGCAGGCGTGGGCGCGGCCGTCGCTGCGGGAAATGAACTGGTAAAGGAGAGCCGGATCGTGGACCCTGCCCAGAAAATCGGCAATCTGCTGACCCAGCATTTGGGGTCCCGCTACGGGCTTTCAGTCAAGGGGCAGTCGAGCAAGAAAGCCGAGTCTTACGATATTGCGGAGGTCGTCAAACTGGCCGGCGGGAGTGACTACGTGCTGGATGTCGCCACGAACGGCTGGAATTTCATCTACGATGGTTTTCATTTTTCCGACTACCTGGTGGGCTATTCAGTCAAGGTGAGGCTGATTGATGTAGCCAACGCCAAGACCATCGCTGAAGGGTTCAGTACCTACGATACCAAGAGCGCCGGTAAGCCCCCTGTCAGTTACGAGAAGCTTCTGGAGAACAATGCGGCCTACATCAAGGAAGCCCTTGAAGATGCCACGGCCCACTGTGTCGAGAAATTCAAAACCGAGCTTTTCGGGGGTTGAATTTGAATGTAAACCATCAGCTTGGGCTTTAGCCAGACCTTGTGGCGGAGATCTCGGCGGGATTGCTCACGCCCATAAGAATAGATGTTCCTTTGGGTGACGGCTGCGGAAGCCGCGGCTAGGCGGATTTGTGGATTTCCTCGTCGATGATCGCTCCCAGCTCATCGCAATCCCACCCGACATAGGTTTTCCTTTGATCTCCCACGATAAAGGCAGGAAACCTGTAAACCCTGTGCCTCAACTGCTTCCAGATCCCCATGGGCGACAGGGCATCGATGATGCGGATATGAATACGATGGCGGTAAAGGCGGCGGATGTCGCTGATCAGAGATGACAGGGTATCGGTGGCCACTTTCCAGTCTTCGGGGTAGCTGTCCAGACAGGCTTTCTGATCCTTGTCCCTGAAACCTAGGGTGTCAAAGGCAAGGCCGCAGCCCCGGCAGCTCAGGTCCGTGGTCCACATCATGGGTGCGACGATTTCGACCAGAATCGGAGACATAAACGCTCCTCGGTAAAACATACCCAAATTTAACTATTGCCCCGCCCTTTGCAAGACCCCGTCACCCTTCCATCGCTTCAGCGACGAGATCGGTCAGATCCTTTACCACGAGGTTGACATTGCGCCTCCGCGCCCTGGTCGCGATGGTCCGCAGACACTGCTGGCACGAGGATACGACCATATCCGCCCCGGTCTGCAAAATCTCCTCGATTTTCATGTCCGCCACCTTCCCGGAAAGCTCGGGGTCCACCATCTCCAGGTTGCCGCCGCCGCCGCAGCATGTGGCCAGTTGCCGGTTGCTGGGGAGTTCCACGAAGCGCAACCCCGGGATCGCCTTGAGCACCTGACGGGGGGGTTCGTAAACGCCGCTCACCCGCCCCAGGTCACACGGGTCGTGGTAGGTCACGGTCGCGCGGATTTCCTTGAGCCGGATCCGATTCTCCGTGATCAGCCGGATGAGGAGCTCGCTCGATGACAGAAGTTCCGCCTCCGGGCGGTACAGGGTTTTCCAGACATGGTAGCATGAGGGGCAGGTGAAGATGAGCCGTCCGGCGCCCGTGGCTTTCACTTTTTCCAGGTTATGCTCGATCAGGGCGTTCATCTTGTCCTTCATGCCCGCACCGATCAGGGGATAGCCGCAGCACCACTCCTCCCCGGCGAGGATGGCGAAATCCATCCCGCTCTTTCCCATGATTTTTGCCATGTTGACAGGGATCTTCTGAGCCATGGGGAAGAAAGAGGCGACACACCCGACGAAGTATACGGCCTCAGCCCGATCTTTTTCAAAAGCGTGGTCGGGGATATCCTTCAGGAGTTCCCTCCACTCCCCACGCTCTTCGTTCTCTTCGTCGGTTATGTTGTGATGCTCCTCCAGGTTTTTCACCAGGCGGTCTGCGATCCTGGGGTAGAGCCCCTGGTCGACCAGGCACTCCCGGTCGCTGAAGACAACATCCTTTGTCTTGAGGCCTGGGAAACAGGCGGCTGTGCACGCGCCGCATCCGAGACAGGTGAATATGGATTTTTCGATTTCCGGGCTCCAGTCGAGCCGGCCTTCGATCACGGCCCGGGTGATCGCGTTCCTACCCCTTGGAGAGGCCGATTCCGTCATCCGGACCTTGTAGATCGGGCAATTCGGCAGGCAGAATCCGCAGCGGTTGCATCGCACTACCTGGTCATAGCAGAGTTTTCTGAGCTGGACGATATTCACAGGCATAATCCTTCCCCTACCCTCAAACGCCGTCCACGAAACGGCCGGGCGAGAATAGTCCTTGGGGGTCCATCTTTTCCTTGATTCGTTTCATGGTGCTCCAATCCTGCCCAGGCAGGCCCCAGACGGGCAACCTTTTCTTGATCCCGGGGCCGGCCTTTTCCACAACGCCGTTACCCCCCCGTTCTCTGCACCGGCCGATGAGGTGATGCACCATTTCCACGACCCCCTCGGTAGACGCCTGGCTCTCCCCAGGACCGGGGAAATCCATTCGGGCCACCCCGCTCCCGGCATGGCAAGAAATCCTTGTTCGCACCCCGCGTTGCGAGGAAAGAGCGATCCCATGGCCGACGATTTCCCGGTAACAGGAAATCGGGTAGTTCAACCTGATCGATACAATGTCTGGATGCTCTTGTTGCGCTGATAGTGTAATGTTACTCACACCCTCCCAGAATACCTGATGATCCTTGTCCCGAAGTTCCGCCCGTTCTTCAGCGCCACAGGCCGATGCCATCTCTCCGATCTCCGATCGCATCCTCTGCACAGCCTCCTCGATTCCCTCCATGCCGATGGCAACAACCCAGGCATTCTCACCTGTTTCAAAGGGGAGAAGGGATCTGCACGCCTCACCGCTCATCAGCTCTACGGAAGCAGGAAGAAGGGAAGTCCCGAAGACCTGATCGATCAATCGAAACGCCCCTTGGACGTCGGAAAAACCATAAACCCCGGTCCCCATCCGCTCCGGAAGGGGGAGAAGCCTGAGGGTCATCTCGCACAGGATGCCGAGGGTCCCGAAAGAGCCGATCATCAGCTTGCTCATGTCGTAGCCGGAAACATTTTTCACCGTCTTGCCCCCCATCCCGATGATCTCTCCGCCCGAGGCGACGAACCGAACGCCCAGGACCAGATCTCGCGGCAGGCCGTACAGCAGGCGCGTCGGCCCGCTGGCGCCCGTGGCGATGATCCCGCCCAAGGTTGTCGTTTGGATGCAGGGAGGCATCAGCGGGACGAAACAGCCCCTGTTCTCACGGTCCGAGCAGATCTCTTTGTCCGAAGGAGTAACCGGGTCTCTGAGGGGGAGGTAACAGCGGTTCTCTTCTCCTGCCAGGGCCGCCTGGAGCGCCCGCAGTTTGACTCCTGCCTGGGCGGTCGCGGTCAGGTTTGCTGTATCCATGTCGATGATTCTGTTCAGACGTTCGGTGGAGAGGACAAGGTCGAGGCGTGAAGGCGAATGGCCCTGACCCATCTTGGAGCCCGAACCCCATGAAATGATGGCCAGGTTTTGTTTGGCGGCAAAGCGGACGACAGCGGCGACTTCCTCCGTGCTGCCGGGAAAGACAACCGCACGCGGCTTCATCCCATCCACGGCGTATTGGGAGAGAACGGCGTCTCCGGCTTTGACGTTCGCCGGTCCAACCAGGCCGCCCAGAATCTTTTCCATCGCCATATCCGTCATCCTCATCCCCTGTGACACTCCCGCCGTCCCGCCGAGGCGGTACTCTGTAGAGACCAGTCTCAGGCTGGCCCCTGGGAATTTTCTCGTTCCACCCTAGCATGTCGCTGGAAAAAACAATCTTTACAGGCTGCTCAAAAACACCCAGATACAAGGCGCCTGAAATCTCGAGGAACGAGGCGTACAGAAAAGTACGCCGCAACGACGAGGGATGACCCGTCCTCCGCAGTAGCACTGCTACGGAGGATGGAGGGCAACGCAGTAGATGGGTGTTTTTCAGCAGCCTCTCACCCCGGCGGAGGCAAGACTTTGCCCGGGTTCAACACCCCCTCAGGGTCAAAGGCTTTCTTCACCGAGCGCATGACCTCCATATCGCTCTCGGAAAACACGAAAGCCATCTCCTCGAGTTTCTCGATCCCGATGCCGTGCTCGCCGCTGATCGTCCCCCCTGCGTCGGCGCATATCTTCAAAATCTCAGAGCTCGCCTCCCGGACCCGCTTCTTCTCCTCCTCGTCTCTCTCGTCGAAAAGAATGAGGGGGTGCAGGTTTCCGTCGCCGGCATGGAAAACATTGCCGATGAGAACCCCGTATTTTTCTCCAGTCTCAAGGACCTTTTTCAACACCTCCGGCAGCTTGGTCCGGGGGACCGTCCCGTCGCCCACCATATAGCTGGGCCTCAGGCGGGTCACGGAGCCGAAAGCCCCCTTCCTCCCTGCCCAGAGCTGTGCTCTCTCGGCGTTGTCTTTCGCCGTGGTGATCTTTCGCACGTGATGTCTTTTGCAGATCTCCGTGATCTTTTGGGCCTGCCGCTCCATCCCGTCCGCCATGCCGTCGAGTTCGATGATGAGCACCGCGGCCGCGTCGAGGGGATACCCCGCGTGCACCGACTCCTCCACCGCTCTCATGATCACGCGGTCCATCATTTCCAGGGTCGCCGGCACAATCCCTTCGGCGATGATCGCGGAAACCGTGTTGCCCGCGTCCTCGATGGTGTCGTAAATCGCGAGCATCGTCTTCACGGCCTCCGGAGCGCGGATGATCCTCAGGACCATTTTGGTCGCCACGCCGAGGGTGCCTTCACTCCCCACGAGCACTCCCGTCAGGTCGTACCCCGGATTATCCTGGGATTTGCCCCCGGTCCAGATGACGGTTCCGTCGTACAGCACCACCTCCGCTCCCAGAACATGGTTGGTCGTCACCCCGTATTTCAGGCAGTGAGGGCCTCCCGAGTTCTCTCCGAAGTTGCCCCCCAGGGTGGAGACCTTCTGGCTCGCCGGGTCGGGTGCGTACACAAAGCCCTGGCTCAGGAGGCGAGTCTGAAGGTCCAGGGTGACGACGCCCGGCTCGACGGTGACGGTGCGGTTAGGGATGTCGATCTCGAGGACACGGTTCATCCGCCCGAAATGGATGACAAGGCCTCCCTGGACAGGCACGGTTCCTCCGCTGAGGTTTGTTCCCGAGCCCCGGGCGATCACCGGAATCTTTTCCCGGTGCGCGAGGGCCATGATCTTCGAAACCTCGTCCGTCGAGTCCGGCAGAACCGCCGCATCCGCCTTCCCCCGGATCAACGAGGCATCATAACCGTACAGGACAAGATCCATGGCGGATGTGAGGACATGCTCGTCGCCCACGATCGACTTGAGCCCACGGATGAATTGATCTCTGTTCATTCTCGCATCCTCAAGCTTTCGGGTAAACAGCGGCTGCTGCTTCGACGCCCCCGGGTTTCACCTTCACCCCCTGGCTCTTGAGAATCGTTTCCAGGGCCGTCAGAAACAGGAGCACGTTTTTCTTTCGCGAGGAATGTCCCATCAACCCGACGCGCCAGATCCTCCCTGCGAGGTTGCCGAGCCCTCCCCCGATCTCGATCCCGAAATCATTCAGCAGGGCTTTGCGGACTTTCACATCATCCACCCCCTCAGGGATGCGGATCGCATTGAGGGTCGTGAGCCTTTCCGCTTCTGGCACCTGCATGGAAAGCCCCATCCCTTCGATGCCTGCGACGAGGGCCTTGTGATTCAGCTTGTGGCGGCTGAAGCGGGCCTCCAGCCCCTCTTCCGCGATGATGCGAAGGGCTTCACGAAGGCCGTAGATCATGTTGACCGGTGCCGTGTGGTGGTACTTTCTTTCCGCCCCCCAGTAGCTGCCGACCATCCCCATATCCAGGTACCAGCTCACCACAGGGGTTTTTCGGCCCTTCAACACTTTCAGCGCAGCGTCGCTCAGGGAGACCGGAGAGAGGCCCGGGGGACAGGAGAGGCATTTCTGGGTTCCGCTGTAGACGGCATCGATCCCGATCTTGTCCACCGCCAACTCGACCCCGCCGAGGGAGGTCACCGCGTCCACGAGGAAGAGGGCCCCGCACTTCTTGGCAATCCCCGCGATATCCTCGAGTGTCGTGCGGGCGCCCGTAGAAGTCTCCGCGTGGACCACGGCGATCAGTTTGGGATTTCTTCCTTCAACCGCCTTTCGCACCGCTTCCGGGTCGATCGCCCTTCCCCACTCTGCTTCGACACGGATGAGCTTGCCTCCGATGCGGTTGACGATGTCAGCCATGCGGGTCCCGAAAACGCCGTTTATGCACACAACCACGTCATCCCCGGGCTCCACCAGGTTCACGAAGCAGGTTTCCATGCCCGCGCTCCCGGTGCCTGACACGGGGATGGTGAGGGCATTGTTGGTCTGGAAGAGGAACCTGAGAAGCTGCTGGGTCTCATCCATGATTTTCAGAAAATAGGGGTCCAGATGCCCGATACAGGGGGATGCCATGGCTTGGAGCACCCTGGCAGGGACATCGCTCGGGCCGGGACCCATCAAAATCCTCTCCCCAGGGTTAAGATCTCGAAACTTCTGAATATCGATTGTCATGTTCCCGTCCTCCTCTCTCCCTGAAACAAGAACACATTCCTTCTCTTCTTCTGTACCGTGACCGGGCGATGACCGGAAAATTGGGCCAGTATAAGGGAGGCTTCCGGTGCTGTCAAGAAATCGGCCTAGCGGATCAAACCTTCAACACCTGCGTCCAGTCTTCGACGCCGAGGCCCGGCGTTTCGACCCTCTCCTTCTCGTAAAAGGCCTCCAGGATGGAATGGACCTCTCCGGCAACCTCGCCCTCGAGTCTTTTTTCGAGCCGGCCGACGGCTTCCTCCGGGTAGCAGAAGAAATCGCCCGTGAGGGAAACATTCCTGAACACTCCCCCTTCCAGTTCAAAATCAGCCCTGATGAGCCCTCCCCGCGCCTTGTGCACCCTGTGCACGACATGGATCCCTTCCCGGACCTTGACGTCACGGCCGTGAACCTTCTTCCCTTTGCGGAGCAGCCAATTCTCCGAGGCCATCCCTGGGGCCATCTCATCCATTTTCGCCTGAAGGGCCGCGTCTTTCCCGGACAGCTCCATCGGGCCGAGAAGCTTTTCAAACTCTTCCGCCATCAGGCTGTTGAGGCTTTGTTCATCCCACCCCGCCGCCCCTTCCCCGAGCTCTCTTCTGATGGTTGTGAGGTTTTCCCTCAGGGTCTTGTGGACTTTGTCGCGAAATTTCTCGTCCGGCACCTTCAGGACCCGGGCCATTTCATCGTAGTTGAAATCCAGGATGAGGTTGCCCACGAACACGACACACTCGCCGATTTCTCCCACTCCCGTGCCCGAGATCTTTCGGTTTTCCACGATCACGTCATTGATCGGTTTGTACTCCGCACGGATCCCGATGCGGCGGTAGACATTGACGACGGGCTGAAGAAATTTCTGATAAAAGGCTTCCTTTTTTCTGAGAACCTGAGGGTTGTCCTTGCGCAGAACCAGATGGAAAAAGAGCTGGCCGCCGTCCAGGTACACAGCCCCTCCACCCAGGTCTCGCCTGAACACGGGAAGGTGTCGGCTCTTGCAGTATTCCAGGTCCACTTCCTGCTCCACATCCTGATGGAACCCGACGCAGACATAAGGGGATGACGGCGAAACGAGCGACAACGCTTCCCTGCCGAGTTCCGCCAGGGCATGGTAGATGAGCTGAGAATCCATCCACGCCACCTTGCCGAGATTGTAAAGCTGAAACGCCACAGGACCCTCCAGAGTCATCCGCCCCTGTCAAGAGCGGCTTCACGATAAGGCCGAACTCCGAGGTGCAGGATGACACATGCGATACGACGAATGTTCCCCGGAATGAACTTGGGATAGGGTGACAAAATCACTATTTGAACACAGGGCAGGAGTCAAGAGAAAGTTGGCAAAAAGAACTTGCCTTCCCTGGAACCCCGTGGTATACGCAAGTTCCAAGAAAAGTCCGAACGCCGAAAACATCCTTTCCGTCATCAGAGGCGAAGCTTCGTTTCACAGCCTTGAAGTGTGTAAAGGGGTTTGCCTTCCCTTATGCGGAGGTCCCTGTTCATCCTGCCCGCGGACACGGCCTCCATAGAGAGGGGTGGTTCTAACCGTCTTTTTTTTGAAACTTCATTCCAGCAGGTC
Organism: Deltaproteobacteria bacterium; assembly: GCA_020060805.1. Classification (GTDB taxonomy): domain Bacteria; phylum Desulfobacterota; class DSM-4660; order Desulfatiglandales; family HGW-15; genus JAHECH01. The sequence continues at coordinate 8,463 of JAGUZM010000319.1, forward strand.
GCTGAAACAGCCCCTGCTCGCAGGCTGCTCAAAGACACCCAGATACAAGGCGCGCGAAATCCCGAGGAGTGAGACGTACGTGGAAGTACGTCGCAATGACGAGGGATGACCCGTCCTCCGCAGTAGCACTCCGTCCTCCGCAGTAGCGTTGCTACGGAGGATGGATGCTACGGAGGATGGAGGGCAACGCGGGAGATGGGTGTTTTTCAGCAGCCTGCTAGAACTCACTGAGAAAGGAGGATGATGAAATGGTGGAAAAGAAAACATCACAGGAAATGACGAAAAAGGTATCGCGCCGTTCCGTACTGAAGGGGGCTGTTGCACTGGCCGGGGGCGCAGCGGCGACCATGGGCTTTCCCGCGATCGTGAAGGCCCAGGGGCCGATTTCGATGCGGTGGCAGAGCACTTGGCCGACCAAGGACATATTCCATGAGTACGCCCTCGACTTCGCCAAGAAGGTGAACGACATGACCGGGGGCGATCTCAAGATCGAAGTGCTGCCCGCAGGGGCCGTGGTTCCCGCCTTCAACCTGCTCGACGCTGTGAGCAAGGGGACCCTCGACGGCGGCCACGGCGTGCTGGTTTATCACTACGGCAAGTCGCAAGCCCTAGCCCTGTGGGGGTCGAGCCCCGCTTTCGGGATGGATGCCAACATGCTCCTCGCCTGGCACAAATACGGCGGCGGAAAGGAGTTGCTGGAAAAGATCTATGCCTCTATCGGCGCGAACGTGGTTTCGTTCTGTTACGGCCCGATGCCGACCCAGCCCTTGGGCTGGTTCAAGAAGCCGGTGAGCAAGGCAGACGACCTCAAGGGCCTCAAATTCCGCACCGTGGGGATTTCGATCGATCTCTTCACCGGTTTGGGCGCGGCGGTGAACGCCCTGCCCGGAGGCGAAATCGTGCCGGCCATGGACCGCGGCCTGCTCGATGCGGCGGAATTCAACAATGCCTCCTCGGACCGCCTCCTCGGGTTCTCCGACGTCTCCAAGGTTTACATGCTTCAGAGCTACCACCAGAACGCGGAGCAGTTCGAGATCATGTTCAACAAGGACAAGTTCAACGCCCTTCCGGCCAAAATGAAGGCTATCATTGAGAACGCCGTGGAAGCAGCCTCTGCGGACATGTCGTGGAAAGCGATCGACCGCTACTCCAAGGACTACATCGAGCTGCAGACCAAGGACAAGGTCAAGATGTACAAAACCCCGGACTCGGTCCTTCAGAAGCAACTCGCAGTTTTCGACGAGGTCATGAAGAAGTATTCGGGCAAACCCTTCTTCAAGGACGTTCTCGAATCGCAGATGGCTTTTGCCAGGCGCGCGGTTTCCTGGGACATGGACACGAACGTGAACCGCCGCATGGCTTACAACCACTACTTCGGTCCCAAGAAAGCGCCGGCGAAGAAGAGCTGAGAGGGTTCCCGGTATCACCAAGGGGAACGCTTCAGATCCTTATGCACTCGGCTGCACCCCCTCACCCTTCCCATCTCCCGGTTTTGGGGGAGAGGGCAGGGCGAGGGGGTTGAATACCAAATCGTCAAATGCCTCTGTTTCAGTCAGCCATCCGGTCGCTCCCGTTGCCCGGGTGGCTGACTTTCAGAAGGATCGCGCATGCAGAAATTCCTCTTTACCGTCGACAAGATCAGCACCTTCGTGGGGAAGACCTTTTCCTGGCTGATCGTGACCCTCACCTTTCTCGTCACCTGGGAGGTGTTTTCCCGCTACGCCCTCAACAACCCCCATCCCTGGGCGTTCGATGCCATGATCATGATGTACGGAGGCCTTTTCATGATGGCCGGGGCCTACACGCTCTCCAAGAACGGCCATGTCCGCGGCGACGTGCTGTACGGCTTCTTCCCACCCAGGCTCCAGGCCGGCATTGACCTCACCCTCTTCATCGTTTTCTTCCTGCCCGGAACGATCGCTCTCTGCTGGGCAGGGTTCAATTATGCCGCAGAGTCCTGGGCGATCCGGGAGCATTCGAGCATCACCGCCGAAGGCCCGCCCATCTACCCCTTCAAGACCGTCATTCCCGTCGCGGGGTTTTTCCTGCTGTTGCAGGGTATCGTTGAAATCATCCGCTGTATCCGGTGTCTGAAGGACGGCCAGTGGCCCCCGCGCCTGGAGGATGTGGAGGAGGTTGACGTGAAAAAGCTGAAGGAAAAGATGCACGTCAAGGACGAGGACATTGCGAAGCTCGATGAGCTGGTGGCGGCCAAGGAAAGGGGTAGGCGGTGAGAAGAGAAGCCTGGTTCGGACTCGTTATGATGGCGATCGTGGTTGGTTTGGTGTTCTATATCCTGCCCGCACCTTCGCAGATGACCAACGGCCACCTGGGCCTGCTGATGCTGGCGATGATCGTGGTGGCCATCATGCTCGGCTTTCCCACCGCCTTCACCCTCATGGGCCTCGGCACCCTGTTCGCCTGGCTGGCCTACCGCAGCCAGAACCCGGAGACCGCGGTGGCTCAGACCCTCGACCTGATGGCCCTGCGAGCCTACTGGGTGATGAGTAACGACGTGCTCATCTCGGTCCCCCTCTTCGTCTTCATGGGCTACCTGGTCGAGCGGTCCAACCTGATCGAAAGGCTGTTCAAAGGCCTCCACCTGGCGACCGCGAGCATACCTGGATCCCTGGCTGTTGCAACCATCGTGACTTGCGCGATTTTTTCCACAGCCTCCGGGATCATCGGTGCGGTCGTGACCGTGATGGGTCTCCTCGCTTTTCCGGCCATGCTCAAGGCTGGATATGGGATCAGGCTCGCGGCAGGGTCTGTGACAGCGGGGGGAACCCTCGGCATCCTGATCCCGCCGTCGGTTTTGCTCATCCTTTATGGCGCCACGGCGGGCGTATCCGTGGTTCAGCTTTACGCCGGCGCCTTCTTTCCGGGCATCATGCTGGCCGGACTCTACGTCGTCTACGTCATCCTCTGCGCGAAGTTCAACCCCAACTCTGCGCCCCCCCTTTCCGAGGAGGACCAGCGCGTGGGCCTGCCCCAATTCGCACAAACCATAGCCAAAACCTGGAGCAAGAACGTCCTCCTGGGGATGGCCCGCGCCGTCAAAGGCAAGCGCAACAAGGACGTTCCCATGCTCACCCTCCTCTTCAACCTGTTTGTCGCGCTTCTCCCTGCCACGGCAACCGCCTTGCTCATGGGATCGCTCTATCTCGTGGCGACCGCGCCCGAAGAAGCCGTGCCCGAAGGCGTTCAAGTCATGGGCATCGCGGCAATTTCGGCGGAAACGCAGGTCGAATTCGGTCTTGAGGAGCCGGAAGGTTCTGAAAAGTCAGAGGCGCAGGAAACCGAGGCCGGCCAAACGGAAGAAAAAACCGCCGATGAGAAACCCGTTCCACCCGGTGAAAGAAAACCTATCCCCACGTGGTGGTGGATCACGCTGAGCGTCTTTTCGGCGATCCTCGCAGTGATCTACGTGGTTCTGACCTTTGTCCGCCTCGAGATCTTCAAGATGCTCCTGACCTCGTTCTTCCCCCTCGCCCTCATCATCCTCGGCGTCCTCGGCACCATCGTCGTCGGGCTGGCGACGCCGGCCGAGGCGGCGGCCATGGGCGCCTTCGGAGGGTTGGTGCTGGCAGCGGCCTACAGGCAGCTCAGTTGGAGTGTGCTCAAGGAAGCGGTGTTTCTCTGCGCAAAGACGAGCGCGATGGTGTGCTGGCTCTTCGTGGGTTCGGGCATTTTCGCGGCAGCCTTTGCCCTGCTCGGAGGCCAGGAGATCGTGGACAGCTGGGTGAAGTCCATGGATCTGTCGCCCCTACAATTCATGATCCTCGCTCAGGTCATCATCTTTCTCCTGGGCTGGCCCCTGGAATGGACCGAGATCATCGTCATCTTTATGCCGATCTTCATCCCCCTTCTTTCGCACTTCGACATCAATCCCCTCTTCTTCGGCCTCCTCGTGGCGCTCAACCTGCAGACGGCGTTCCTCTCGCCGCCGGTGGCCATGGCCGCTTTTTACCTCAAAGGCGTGGCGCCGCCGCACGTGACCTTGAACCAGATCTTTCTCGGGATGATGCCGTACATGGTGATTCAGGTGACCGCGATCTTCCTGCTGTACATGTTCCCTCAGATCGGGTTGTGGCTGCCCTCTTTGGTGTACAGCAATTGATGGGACCGCGGCCGGCCGCTACTTCAGCTTCTCCTGGAAGTCCTTTTTTTGCGTCTCCCACTTGGCCCCGAACTTGGCGCTGTAGTAGGCCTCGGCCCATCCCATGAACGGGATCCAGGTGCTCTTCCCCTTCTTCTTCGCCTCCAGGATATTCGACAGAATCTTCGCCATATCGGCCATTTTGTCCTTGGGCACATAGAAGGCAGCCCCCCCCTTGAAAGACTTCATGGTGTCCTCAGGGCTGAGGGCATGAGCCGTGAGCATGACGGCGGTGACCTTCTTCGCAACGGCGATCTCCAGGAGTTTGTACCCGTCGACCCCCATGATGTCCAGGATGGCCATGTCGAAGGACTTTGTTTCGAGTTGTTTCTTGGCCTCCTCGAAGGTCGTGGCTTTGACGACCTTGCACATGGAGAGCAAGTCCTCCAGCGTGTCCAGGATGTCCGGCTCATCATCCACGATCAGTATCTTTTTCCCCTCCAACCTGTCATCCATATCAGCCTCCTCTCCGCAAACCCGCTTTCAATAGATCCCCGACAATCCCGTCGCTCCCGACCCAGCAGAAACGGATCCCGCACTAAGGTTTGGCCTTGGCCATGACCGGGCAGTCGTCGCAGTAGGCAGCGACCGCCGTCCAGGTATCACGCCCCACCACTTCCGGATAATGAGAAGCGCCAGGGGGAATGGAGATGGCCTCCCCGGCAGAGATGAGGTGATCCTCCCCTTCGATCTTGATATTGGCTCTCCCCGCGATGCAGTAAAGGACCTCGTCTCCCGGGTGAGAGTGGGGCGCGCCCTTGTCTCCGGCCTTGCCCTCGAGGAAAGCCATCCGTTGGTACGCGCTGTTGCCCGTTTTGGGTGAAATGAGGACCCATCGGGACAAGGTGCCCAGGGCTTCCTGCTTCAGCTCGCTCTTTTTTACGATTTTCCCTTTCATCGCATTTCCTCCTTAGCCGGCAATATAGAAAAGAAGCCTGGGGGGTGTCAAGACACTCCAAAGGCCTTACCATCTGAAATTTCTTGACAAAACCCTTGACTCATCGGTTACTCTTCTCTGTATAGGAAATATAGTGCCTCCGGGCCAGGGCTCCAACCCCTGGTGTTCGAATTTGTTCCGCGGAATTCCCCCCAGACGCTTTTGGGAACGGCTAAAATCGTTCCGTGGCGAGGATGGGGTGAGATGTTCCCGGGGGGAGACCCTGCAAGTGACCGACATGGACTCAGGACATCCAAACCCGCCCAATAGCGCTCCTCAGAGGGGGATTGAAATCCGGCCCATCCCCTATAAGCCCTCTTCTTACCGGCGAAGGCCGTCCTCCGGCCCAAGACGGATGATCCAGGCCGTTCTTTTGATCCTCTTCCTGGTTCTGGCCGGCTCTGTGTGGCACATCCTGACGGTCAGGCAGGTTTCCGTCATGATCGAACCAACCCCCGAGCGGCTGTCCATAAGCGGCAGATGGCCGGGACTGAGAATCGGACAGAACCACCTTCTGAGGCCGGGAAACTACCTTTTGAAAGCTCAAAAACAAGGCTACCGCGACCTTGAAACGACCCTCTTCGTTGGAACCGAAAAAAACCAGGAACTCCGCTTAACCATGGAGAAGCTGCCGGGCCGGCTCGTCGTGACTGCCCATGACGCGAATCAAGGTGATCGAGCCATCGTCGGCGCCGAGGTCCTCCTTGACGGGAGACCGGTCGGGATCACCCCCGCCACCGTTTCGGATGCCCTGCCGGGTCTTCGGCGACTGATCGTCAAAGGGGAAAGATACAAGCCCCTGGAGGTGGATGTGGAGGTCCACGGCATGGGGACCTTGCAGAATCTGGATCTCCCCCTGGTGCCCGGATGGGCGGGTGTCCGGATACACTCCATTCCTGAGGGCGCCAAGGTGTTCCTGGACGGTAAGGGAGTGGGAGAAACACCCCTCTTTCTCGACCTTGTGGAAGGGTCTTACAGCCTTAAGGTCGTCATGGACCGCTACAAGCCGGCCACGGTGCCTCTCCAGGTCAAGGCGAATCAGCCCCTGACTTTGGAGCCCATCCGGCTGATCCCCGCGGAGGGTTTTCTTTTGCTCCGTACGGACCCGAGCGGAGCAGCGGTCACCTTGAGGGGCGAATACGCCGGTAAGACGCCCGTCGAGATAAGCCTGGCCCCGGATGAAAAGCACCCCCTCCGGGTTTCAAAACCCGGCTACGAGGATCTCCTCCGGGAGTTCAGCCTCGCCCCGGGTGAGCGGAAAGAAGTACCGCTGATCATGACCCCTCGGAAGGGGGTGGTTCATTTCAAGGTGGACCCTCCTGATGCCTTGCTTCTGATCGATGGAAAGCCCTTCGGCGTTGTGCCGAAAATGCTTGAACTCCTGGCCGTGGAACAGGACCTTGAGATAAAAAAAGAGGGGTATGAATCTTTCCTGACCCGTATCACACCGAGGCCCGGATTCCCTCAAGAGCTCCTCGTGGCCCTGAAAAAATCGCCGCCCCCTCAGGAGAGGCTGCCAGGGGAGATAAAGACGACCGGCGGATACACCCTCAGGCTGATTCGGCCTTCAGCTTACACCATGGGTTCAAGCAGGAGGGATCAGGGTCGGCGGTCGAATGAAACCCTACGCAAGATCGTGCTCAGGAGATCTTTTTACATGGGCGTCAGGGAAGTGACGAACAAGGAGTTTCGCGCCGCTTTCCCCGATCATGATTCCGGGTCTTTGAACGGCCATTCCCTCAACAAAGACGACCAGCCCGTTGTCCGGGTCTCATGGGAGCAGGCAGCGCTCTTCTGCAATTGGCTGAGCGCCAGGGAGTCCTTGGCCCCGGTCTACGTGAAGCGAGGGGACCGCCTCGTCGCATCCGACCCATTGGGCCCGGGGTATCGCTTGCCCACGGAGGCTGAATGGGAATACTGCGCACGGCTCGGGGCAAAAGGGACTTTTCAGAAATTTCCATGGGGAGAGGCCTTTCCCCCGGAGCCCGGAAGCGCGAACATCGCTGATCTCTCATCCAAGGATTTGATCGGTGACTATGTTGAGGCATATAATGACGGATATCCCGTATCCGCGGCCCCAGGCTCCTTCAGACCGAATGGGTCGGGAATTCACGATATGGCCGGAAACGTCTCTGAATGGTGCCACGACTACTATGCCATCTACCCGCAGGAGCCTGAAAGAACACAGGAGGACCCCAGCGGTCCGGCCGAAGGCCGGCACCGCGTTGTTCGGGGCTCGAGCTATAAGCACGGGAGCATCAGCGCTCTCCGTGGGGCATACCGGGATTACAGTGAAAGCCGGCGGGAAGACCTGGGCTTTCGCGTCTGCCGTTACGGGGATGACAGCACTTCGGAGAAGCGATAAGTGGCCAAGCCCTTGGTTAAGGGTTATCCCTGCAGGAGGGGGATCTCCCGGTCCCGACAACATCGCGGCCTGCCCTTCGATGATGCTCGCCGTCCTGAGCCAGATTGAAGGAGATGCTGCCCCTGTATGGCTTGGTGCGTTGCAAGGCCGGAAAGTATCCTTTTTATGAGACTTAGAGCCTTTGTTTTGGTGCTCCTGGTTTTATCCGCTTTGGCGTCGGGGCTCTATTCGGCCGCCCCTCAAGCCTGCGGCGCTGACACGGAGCCCGAGGCTTTCGCAGCCCTGGCTCAGGGTGACCCCCAGAAAAAGGGTAAGGAAGAGAAAGATCGGGCCGGATCCGGATCGCCGTCCCCTGATGCGGGCAAGGGAGGGGAACCGGTTCCTCCCAGGGAAACCCCTTCATCCCCCAAGGATTTCGTGCCTTCTGAAAAAATCGACGCGGACAAGGCTGTGGATTTTCCGGTGGACATTTGACAAAGACAAAGGAGGGTTATGAAAAAGTCTTTCCCCCTTTCCATGGACTCGATCTATCAGGTCTTCTCCCTCGTGATCGCCGTGATCCTGGTTCATGCCGTCTACATCGGCGTGATCCGGCCGAAGGCGCAGGCCTTCCTGGTCGAGCAGGCGGCCGCGATGAAGGCAGACCCATCCCACGTGGTCCCGAGCTCGGTTTACGTGGTGGTCCAGGATTATGAACAGGAGGCGTGCTTTATCCTCATGTTCTGGGCCATGGCGATCATCGGTTTCAAAGGCGTGGCAACGATTCGGAACCGGGCCCTTCTGAACATCGATCTCGTGCCCGTGGCAGAGGGAATGCGAATCCTCCCGGAAGACGCCCATGACCTTTCCCGGCAGATCCAGTCCCTGTCTCCGGCCAGGCGCGACTCCTTGCTCCCCAGGGCGTTGCTCGCAGGGTTGCAGCGCTTCAGCCTGACCCGGAACATTCAGGCTGTCTCGGAAGCCACCCATGCCTATTGCAGCGCCGAAGGGGAGCGCCTGGATTCCGAGTTGTCCATCATCCGGTACATCGCCTGGGCCATCCCCTCGATCGGTTTTCTCGGAACCGTCCGGGGCATCGGTGAAGCCCTGGGCTACGCTCACAAAGCGCTGGAAGGGGATATCTTCGACGTGACAAGAAGCCTCGGCATCGCCTTTAACTCGACCCTCATCGCCCTTCTCATCAGCATCCTGCTCATGTTTCTGATTCACCAACTCCAGCTGGTCCAAGAGCGGTATGTCCTCGACACCGAAGCCTACTGCGAGGAGAACCTGACCCGGCATCTCCATGTGCCGTGAGAGGAGGTTATGAGAGTCCTCGGTCTAGAAATCAGTGATGCCGGGGTGATGGTCGCTGAGCCTCCATCGGGCCATCTCCTCAAGGTCGACGGGGAAAGCCTGGAAAGCCCCGGTATCGCTCTATCGGAAAAGGAGAAACTCCTCATCGGAGAGGGGGCGGAGGCCAAGATGCACGAGAGCCCCCGATTCGCCTGCGATACGTTTTGGGATCTCCTGGACACGAAGCCCCTTTCCCAGCCCGGCTACAAGGGCCTGACCCATGCGGACCTCGCATACGGCCATCTGAAAGAAATCTGGCGGGCCGTCAAAGCTTACGGCGACGAACTGATCGTCGCCGTGCCTTCCTTTTTCATGGAGGAGCAGATAGGCCTGATCCTCGGCATGAGCGCCGAGCTTTCCATGCCGGTGCGGGGTTTCGTCACCCTCGCCCTCGCCTCAGCGTCGAAACCCGCAGATGAAGACCTGGTGTTTCACCTGGACATTACCCTCCATCGGGCTGTGATCACCCTTCTTCAGCCCGGGGAACGGCTGAGCCAGAGGGAGACCGTTTCTCTTCAATCGAAAGGGATGGTCGCGCTCGTGTCTGAATGGAAGAAATCCATCGCAAAGGAGTTCGTCCAGAAAACCCGGTTCGATCCCCTTTACACCGCCGCCTCGGAACAAGAGCTGCACGGTCGCCTTCCCGGCCTGCTCGCCCTTCTTCTTCGGAATGAATCCGCACGGTTCGAAATGAAATCCGGCCTGCACAGGCATGCCCTCACCCTCGGGAAAGACCTCTTCCTTGAAAAGAGCCGCCTCGTTTTCTCTGCGATGGCGGAAGCCGTGGAATCCCTCCGAAAGAAAACAGCCTCTCCGGATGCAACCGCGGCCCTTCTGGTCACCCACCGGATCGCCCGCATTCCGGGCTGGCAAGAGAGCCTGGGCTCCCTGCCGGGGGCCCGGCTTTTTGCCCTCGAACAGGGTGCTGCCGCCAAAGGAGCGCTCCATCTCCTGGACCTCTTCGAAGCCCAAAGGGGAGAAAAGGGCGTCGTCCTCGTCACGAGCCGGCCGTGGGGTCGGGTTTATCGAGGAATCGGAGAGGCTGCGGGAACCTCTCAAGGCCGTGGATTTCTTCCGACCCATGTGCTCCATCGGGATATGGCCTACCCAATCTCAGGCTCCCCGCTGGTGATCACCTCGGACAGAGGAAAGACCCGCATTCACGTCAGAGGAGACGATCCGGACCCCTCTCCCGCTCACTGCACGGTCAGGATAGAAGGCAAGCAGGTCATCGTCACGAACCACAGCCCTTCCGGCACCTTTCTGGACGGCGTGAAGGTCTCGGGCTCTGCACCGCTCACCGTGGGGCAAACGATTCAGACGGCGGAATCCGATGAAGCCTTCCGGCTGATTGCCTGCGTTGAAAAACATGAAACGTAGACGCCTCAATGTCTTCAGCCTTTCCTTCATAGACTGCATCTGCTGCGGCCTTGGAGCCATCATCCTTTTGTTCGTCATTGCCAACGCCCAGAGCACATCAGAACGCCACCGGGTCACCCAAGATCTGCGCTCCCAGGTGGACCGGGTTGAAAAAGAGGTTCTCGCCGGGCAAAAACGCTTGGTCGAAACCCGGAACACCATCGAAAGAATCGAACAGGAAAGAGTCAGGACACAGGGCCTCTCGCAGGAAGTGATCAAGACGATGGAAGCGAGGAAGAACGAAGTCGCCCGCTACGAGAACGAAACCCTGGCCGCAAAAGATCACATCCGCAAGCTCAAGGCGGATCTGCAGTCTCTGGAACGTGACCTCAAGCGCCTGGAGGGAGGGGTGAAATCCAAAGAAGATCTCGGTTCCAGGGTTCGGCCCTTCCCCGGTCAGGGGGACCGTCAATACCTGACCGATCTGAAGATGGGGGGTAACCGCATTTTCATCCTCGTGGACGTATCTGCGAGCATGCTCGACGATACCGTGGTCGGCATCATTCGAAGGCGTAACATGCCCGAGCCTCTGAGGCTCGCGTCCCCCAAGTGGAGGCAGGTGGTGTCCTCTGTGGACTGGTTGAGCACCCAGCTCCCCCAGATGGCAAAATATCAAGTTTACCTCTTCAATGAAACTGCGATCCCCGCCATCCCCGGCACCCAGAACCGATGGCTGGATGCGGCCGATGTAACGCAGCTCGACGACGTTCTGCGGCGCATGAAACAGACCGTGCCGGACAAAGGCACAAGCCTTCATAGAGCGTTTGACGCTCTTCGCCTGATGGCCCCGGAGCCTGACAACATCTTTCTCCTCACCGACGGCCTTCCCACCATGGGCGCTGAAAGACCCTGGGCCGGCAAGGTGTCGGGGGAAACGAGGTTGAAACTCTTCCATGAAGCGATCCGCCTGCTCCCGTCCCGAGTCCCGGTGAACATCATCCTCTACCCCATGGAGGGCGACCCGGGAGCGGCCAGCGCATTCTGGCAGCTGGCTACGCGCACGGGCGGTTCTTTCTTCTGCCCTTCGAGGGATTGGCCGTGAAAAAAAGCAGAAGAGAACTGGAGATATTCAGCCTTTCCTTCCTGGATTGCATCTGCTGTGGCTTCGGCGCCCTCATTCTTCTGTTCGTGCTCTCCAAGTTCGGCGCCCCTGTGATCATGGAGGAGATACGGGAAGACCTGGAGGGAGAGATCCTGCGTCTTGAGCAGACGCTCTTCGAGTTGAGGGGGGACACGGAAGTTCTCAACCGCCGGCTCAAGAGCAAAGAGGAGCAGCTCTCCGAAGAAAAACTCAAGCTGGCCAGGCTGCAAGGGGACCTGTCGCGGATCGAAGGGGAGTTCGCCGCTTCCAAGCAGAAGAGCGAGGTGCAGGCTATCATCGAGGGAAAGCTCGCCAAGGCCCTTCAGGAACTCACGGAAGAGATGAAGCGTCTCCAGAGAGACATGCCGCGGCAGGTGGTATCTTCATCCGTCGGCGGAATCCCTGTGGACAGCGAATACATCGTTTTCATCATCGACACCTCCGGCAGCATGCAGCGCAACGCCTGGGGGCATGTGCAAAAGAAGATGGAGGAGACCCTGAACATCTATCCCAGGGTCAGGGGCATCCAGATCATGAATGATGACGGCATCTACATGTTTCCCCAGTACCGGGGACAGTGGATCCCGGACACGCCGGGCCGGCGCAAAGCGATCCTGAAGGTCCTCTCCACCTGGCGGCCTTTCAGCAACAGCAGCCCCGTGGAGGGCATTCTTGAGGCGATCGCCCGGTACGATGACCCGGACAAGAAAATCAGCCTCTACGTTTTCGGGGATGAATTTGCCGGAGAAAAAATGCAACACGTGGTGGAGACCGTAGACCGTCTGAACAAAGCCGGCCCCGAAGGCTCCCGCCGGGTCAGGATCCATGCGGTCGGCTTTCCGACCGTGCTCAACGATCCGAGGGGGATCACGGGAACGCGGTTCGCCACCCTCATGCGCGTCCTGTGCCAGAAGAACGGCGGCACCTTTGTGGGTCTCAACGCCACGAGGCCATAACACGCGGCCCGTGTCCTGAGTCAAGGAACTGGTTAACGGGTAAACGGAGGCCGGGCACCCTGGAAGGGCTTCGACACAGCCCATCCAGGATCTTTTCATCACTTCTTCTTCGAGTTCTTCTGCTCGTTCTTGATTTGCTCCGTCTCCTTTTGCGCCGCCCCCATCGCTTCCACACAGGTTTCTTTACCCCCAAGGGAAACATCCGTTAGCGCGCCTACGACACCCAGCGGACCGAACAGGGCTATCCCCCCAAGGGTTTTGCCGATGGCCAAAGTGGATTGGGTTGCATCGATCGCCAGGGTCGGCTTGGCCAGTGTTCCACCGAGTTTGAACGGCTTGGTGAGCTCGCCCAACCCGATCGACAGCTGGGCTATGCCTGCGATCCCGAGCCCTTTTTTCGGAGACGACTTGATGTTGATGTTGAGACCTTCGGTTCTGAGGTCCACCTGTCCCGCGGAGACAAGGGTTGTCTGATCCGTGTCGAGGAGCAGCTTGTGGTTGGCGACTCCCTTCTCGACATCGATCCTTTCCACGAGGCAATTGATGGTCGCGTACTGGCTGTCTTTCTTGTGGGGACTGATGAGCTCGAACAGCTTGGTGCCGACCTCCAAGCCCAGAAGGTTCATATACTTGTTGGAAGCCCGGCCCTTGCCCATGACCAGGTCAACCCGCCCGTTGAGCCCGGCCATCAGTTCAGCCACGGAGCCGCCGGTGGTCGAAAGATTGACGTTGGTATCCAGAGAACCTTCCACGACGCGCTCCCGCTTCAGGAGAGCGAACAGGACCCCCATGTCCAGCTCCTGGACGGTCATCAATGCCTTGATGTCTCCCTTCTTCCCTTGCGCACGCACAGCAAACGTGCCTTCAGCCCTGCCCTTGCCGACCTGGAACTTCATCTGCGTGAATTCCAGTTTCCCTTTCTGAAGGGTGACCTGGAACAGGGTGTTCTGGGAGGCGAGCTTCGGCAGAAAAACCTGTCCGGCCTGAAACTTTACGTTGGCATCCACCTGGGGAAGCTGATCAAAGGGAATCGGCTCCCCTGAGAACACCTTGTCCCGTTTTGCTCCAGGTGGTTTTCGCTCCTTTTCCGCTGATGGCTCGCCGTCATATCCGAGAAAGGGCCGCATGTCCAGTTTCCGGGAGGTCAGAGCGGCCGAGACCGTCGGTCGCTTCCCTGCCAGATCGATCTTGGCATCTCCATTCAGGTCACTGTCAGCCCAAACCGCTTTCAGATCCTTCACAACAAAAACGTTCGGGGAGGGTGTGGCCAGTTGGCCGGAGGCAGAGAATGAACCGGGTTGGCGAATTTGATGCCCGATGACCTTCTCAAGGTTTTTTAGCTCGGTCCCGCGGAGATCGAAGCGGATATTTATTCCCTCCCGCTTCGGTATGTTCTCGGCAACGCCCTGGAGCCGGGCGGCGACGAAGGTCTCCCTTCCCAGAGAGATATCCAGTTGGCGGACGGAGAGTTGCTCAGCCGGGCCGGTCAATTTCACCTTGAACTCCATCGGCCCCAGGTCCTCCATCCGTGCACGGTCGACCCAACCTGTCTTAGAGAATGACAGGGGTTGCAGGCTGAACCGCTGGGAGGAGAGCTCCGCTGAAAGGGATGGTGATTGCGGTGACAAATCGAGTTCCATTGCTCCTATCAGGTTGTTTTCTCCCAGCCGGATGTTGAGATCCCCCAGCCGGTATCGCCCTGATTCGGCCGCATTCACCGTTCCGGAAATAGCATAGGCACCTTGAAGCGGGAGGGGCGTGCCCGTGATTTTCTCCAACCCTGAGACATCCTTTCCTTTTATCGCAACAGCCAGGGCGACTCCTTGGAGGGGTGCCAAATTGCCGACCGTCCCCTTCAGGATCACGGTGGCCAGTTCGTCGGTCCCCATGGCCAGATCCAGTTTTTCCATCGCCGGTCCCTGCTCCTGGATCACGAGGGCTGCCTCTAACTTCATGGGGCCCAGGTCCGAGATTCGGCTCAGATGGAATAGGGGACCCAAAGAGAGTTGTTGCAGGTTGAGCCGCTGCGACGAGAGTTGAGTTTCAATGCGCGGCGGGCCGGCGCTCAAGTCCATCTTTGCCTTGCCGTTGATCCTGTTCTTTCCCACATCTATCGTCAGATCCCCTGCTTCGTACGTTTGAGGTGCCGGATCCTTGAGATGCCCCGATAGGGCAAAGGGCCCGGCAACGGGAATAGAATGCCCGACAAGCTTGGCGAGTTTGGTCGAATCGGTTCCCCGAACCATAAACCTGAGACTGACCCCGGAAAGTTTTCTCGGCTCCTGGATCGAACCGTCCACTTCCACAGAGACGAGTTTTTCAGAACCAGCCCTCACTTTGAGCTGCTCCATCGCCACGCTCTCACCGGCGGCCGATCCCTCGACATACAGCTGAAGCGGCCCCAGGTCCGGGAGTGTGTTCAACCCGGCCGGCCAACTTACGGGCCTCTTCAATACCTTCCGGAGACTCACGCTCTGGGAGGCCAACTGAACGGTGACCGATGGTTTTTCGCCGGTCAAATCCAGTTCCCCTGAACCGACGAAATCGTTCTCCCCCAATGCAGCCTGAAGGCCGGTGATTTCGACGCATTTCGGTCTTGGCGCCCGCAGGTTACCGGACGCGCTGAAGGATCCCTGGACCGGCAAGGACTTCCCGGTAATTTTCTCCAGATTGGCGAGGTCCTTTCCTTGCAGGAGGAAAAATAAGTCCATCCCTTCCTGGGTTGACACATTCTTGACCCCGCCCCTCAGGATGAGTTCAGCGGTCTCCCCGGCTCCCATGCGAAGATCAAGCTTGTCGACGGATAGCGTTTTCACAGGGCCTTCAAGAAGAGAGGTAAGGTGAAACGGGCCATGAAAAAGCTCGCGGGCTGAGAGGTCGACCGTGAGGCGCGGCCTCTCGGGGCCGAGACGCAGTCCCAGGTTGCCGGTAATCGTTTCCTTGCCCAAACCCACCTGAAGTTCCTTAACCGCATAAGTCTTCTCTTCCTGGTCGATGATCCGGCCAGAGACTTTGAACGCCTGCCTTAAGGGGAGGAAGGGAAGCCCGGTTTTGGTCAGGTTCGCGGCATCGGCCCCCTGAGCGTTGAAACGGAGATCGACCTGTTTGAGGCCTACCAGGTCATGGACACGACCGCTCACGGAAACACGGGCGACCGCTTCCGAGCCGGCCTGCACATCCAAGCGGTCGAGACGAACCTTGCCCTCCTTGTCGGAAAGGGCTGCGGAAACCTGAAAAGGGCCGATTTCGGGTAACGAAGGAAGGTCGAGGTGACCGAGGGCCTCGGGGATTGAAGAGCCGGTGGCGCTCAGTTTCAGGTCGTAGTCTTTCAGGCCCAGGACGTCCGCAATCCCGCCGGTGATGTGCACCGAGCTCCCGCCTTGCTTCACGGTGAGGTCCACGGGGTACCTCCCCTTGGGTTGAATGAGGCTGGCCAAGGAAACCATATTGCCCTTCACCTGGCAGGGTTTCCCGCGATAGGTGGCATCCAGGTGAATTTGAATCG